>NZ_JAVVLT010000061.1:0-4968 GCF_036224885.1 Marinobacter sp. OP 3.4 | reverse complement strand
CTTGATCTTGTGTATCACAACCCACTCCTTCACTGACATGCCCCCGGCCATCGATAAAAGCGAGGGACAGTAGCTGGTTCTGTGGCCTGACGGCCACTCGGAGGTGGGTCAAAATTAATGGCCAGTAGTGGGTCATTTTAATTGGCCACTAACAAAAAGAGGACAAACTATGGTTTCAAGAACATAAGGCAAGGTAGTTTTGGTTCGTTCAGTCATGAAATATAACTGAAATATCTTCGTGTTCCGCACAATATAATGCCCATCCGCATTATACACATACGCATTCTTTAGTATCGCGCATATGTCGCTTATACATCATTAATTATTCTGGGGTCGTTTTGACACGTATTTGATGCAGTGCTAAATAAACATGAGCATTTGTCACGAGTGCTTTGATAATAAAGTGGACATGAAAAGGATATGTAACGATGAAGGATATAATCGGTCAAGGAGTAAGAGCGTCACTTATCCCGTATCGTTGTAGTAACCGGTTTGGCTAGCGTTGCACATGCAACAAATAGTAGTGAAGTCGAATCCAGGTCGTTTTCCGTGCCGTCAGACGGCTCAGAGCCCACTCAGTATGTAACACACGGGGTGAGAATGGGTAACGGGAAGTTAGCTGTTCTGCAAGGCATGAGGTCTGATGAGTTAAAAGCCAGGCACCAAGAGTATTGCAAGTCTTCTGGTGGCCGCGACGCATATGATGAGACAATCAATATCATCGGCGAGGACGTGGTTGATGTGATCGTTTGCCAGCAGGAGCAAAGCGATACCCCAGCCTCAGAGGTTGGGACAGCCACTATAACGCCATATTACACGCCCTCTATCACTCTGGTTCCACCCAACAGAAATGCTCCTGTGAACTCCAACTATACTCTGGATGGGTACATGCATTATTCGACCAATGCGGGCGGAGAGTATAGCCTGGCAATGGCGGCAGACAAATGCTCGATCTCCAATGGAGGGATCGTGGGTAGCAATGTCTACAATGGTCGCCTGAACATTCGTGTTGTCTGTGTATCGCATAACGCTGGAACTTGGCCGGTATACCTGAATGGTTGTATTCCAGGTTTGTGTGCGACAGCCATTGGCGAGGTTCGCGCTCGACACTGATCGTTTATATTACATGGCATAAATCTCGGCCTCCTTGTTATTTTTCAGGGAGGCCGATTCAATTAAATAAAGGTGATTTTATGGGTAAGGTCATATCTGCATTCGCCATTCTGGTTTTGTCCAGTTTTGCTATCGCCGGGGGAAATCAGAAAGTCGAAAGGACATTCACGGATTCCGAAGGAAACAATGTAAAAGCAGAGGTTATTTATCAAAATACTAGTGACAACAAGGTTAGAATTGTTGATGTGAGGCCTATCGATGCTTCCGTGGCTTTCTTCGATCGGGCCTGCGAACAGCGGCTGGGAAAGGGTGCTCGTTTTGTCGCTCCGAGTCCAAATACAACGATCATTGTTGGCGACGTGGAGCAGTATACCTTCGGTTGTCAGAACGAGACTAACTGAGCGAGAGCTACGTTCAAGCGTTAAGGGCACGCGCCAAGCGCGTGTCCCCCGTTTGCTTCAGGTGCCGATGGGCGCTTCCATCTGTCACGTATGGTGACTTTTCCATCCCCAGACTCAAACCGTCAATAGTTTGAATATTTCTAGTTAGCCGTAAGATCCAGGGACCCCTTATAGCCTTGCGACGTCGGACACTCGTAATGTTCAAAGTCTTCAACTTGATCGGAGCTCTCGGGAAGCCGGTAGGCCACCTCCGCCGTCACTTTTCCCTGGATCAAGCTCGTAACCAAACCGACGACTCTGTCATTCTGTAGTCGCCCCTTCTAGCAGTTCGCCAGATGAATATCCTTCCAGGAAGTCGTGTAAGCTGGGGACAAGTGGGTTCGACGAATCTGGCAGCCAATGTCCTTGTGCAGTTGGCGCCCAAACCTGATCGACTTCCCATCCCCCCAGCGATAAGAATATTGGAAGTTGGGGGCCCGGGTACAACCACCACGACCACGCTACCGGCAGCCTTAACTAAGCTGGAAGTAACGCTATGTCGTGGCCTTGTTCTAACTGTTTCATGGCACGGAATCTATGAATGGTGACTAGGAGGCTGTTCAGTGAAGAAGGTAAGGAAGCTATCGGGGCTGCTGTTGTTTATAGTGTGCTCTTATAGCCATTCAGACATCCCTAATGGCTGCCCGAGTACGTGGCAGGAACCGATCGCACTCACCGGCTATTAACACGGCTTTCGAGATCCCGGATTGAGTCGACGATTTCCTCAAAGTCCGGAGGTGTCGAGTACATCATCCCCGCACCCACCATTTTCTCGTAGTCACCCCGCAACCCCTCCAGAGTATCGGTCTCCGGCAATAGCTTCAGCCGTCCATCCAGACACTCGTCATAGTTCGCGTAGCCCGTATGGAAGAAAACTTTCTTGTGACGAACTACATCCTCTAAAAGCTCCCGGTTTTTGACCGCTGATCGGCCGGCAGGATGCTCTGCAAGCATCACCAAGTCGTACCAATGTCGGGACAACCTTTCAGCACTGTCCCTGAGCTTACCCCTACTACATTCAACATGTATGAGCGTCGCTTTCTCCCAGAATGTCCGTTCCGGCGAGAGCACCACGACCTCACTGCTCGGATAGACGAGGTCTTGCGTCAGCTCAGAGATGTATGGGCAGACTATATGAGTTTCATTGGGATCGATGACATTTCTGCCACCGAGCTCAATGAGTACCTGCGACCGAATATATTGGCCCGAATCCTCTATAACCGATGGATAAGTGACCCAAATTTTTTCACCGCCATCGTCTAGCTCAACGGTGCGATGCTCGGATACTGGCAATTTAGCCAATTCACTTTCTAGGTGTGGAACGACCACTTCGTTCGCATAGGCAAAAACATAACTTTTCAGTCGTTCACTAAACTGCTTGGTTTTGGTACGACTTACGCCCCCTGCGAATGGGTCAAAGCCGTCCTCGAAGGCCCTGTAATCCAACGTGATATCGACATCCTCGGAAAAGCGATCAATCACATCGTAAACTTTGGAGAGCGATGTACCACCTTTAAAAGCCATCGGGTGCGCACCAGGCATGGAGAACAGCGCCTGCAGAGTCCAGCAGACCCATACATCCTTTTCCAAAACAGATGCACTGCGAGCCAGTTGAGGTGCAACAGTTTGAAGGATATCGCGTTGTTCCTCCGCGGAAAGTTCGAGAAATACCTGCTCAGCCATGGACACGGCCAGTCTCATATTGCCTGAACACCTCGCTCATCCAGGCCGGCATACGGGAGGAAAGCAACGTCTCGAACTCTTCTTCGCTCAACCCCTCTTTGATCCGCTTCACTACCTCGGTACTGATGTTGTTTTTACCCAGATACCAAAGAGCAGAGAGGGCCAAGCCAGGTCTTTTGCCCGCATGCTGAAGCTTTCTCTGACTGCTGGTGTGCACAAGCCTCACTTTAAGTTTACCGATGCAAATTTCTCGGGTGGGGCCACTAGTGTAGTAAACCGGTGCCGTTGGCATTTGCGTACTGAGCTTGAAGCGGCGAGCCGCTTCTGCCCCGTGAACCTGAATGGTTTCTCCATGCTCTTTCGCGATCACCTCAACCACACGCGACACGTCGGGCATCACCACCCCGACAAACCTGCTTTGCTTTGGCCGGACAAACACGCCCCTTGCAACCCGCTGAATCACACCCGCCTCTACTAGCCTAGACATAGCCTTATCCACAGCTGCGCGTGACCCGAGCCGAAGAAACCTTGTATTTGTAAAGGGCTCACCTTGCGGGAGCTTGACTATTTGACGCTCAATGGACTCTTTCACGGACATGACACACCTCCAAGCATTGTCAGAAAAACTACTACTTTTTCGGACACTATTCAAGCTTGATCGACGTGACAACATCGAGTTTTGCTGACGTATTGGCGGAGCTAAGCCTCATCAACATCCTGAATTATCACCTAGCAACTCAGAAATGACCTCAAAGACATAGGGGTAAATGCCAGCGCATTGCGAAGTTCTCGGACCTGCAACATTTAACGTCCCTATCTGATTATCGATGCAAAATTCCCGGATCTTCTCAACAGCCAGGCCCGGCTCTACTACAGAAATATCAATCAGCTTTAGCGGTTTCCGCTCCTTCAGAGCCATAGAAACAGTCAATGCTGTGCCGCCCTTGAGCTCGTCGCGATAGAAAACAAGCGTACCGTCGCCTGTCTGAACATTTTTTCGGGTTCGGGCTCGATAGCCTCCAGTGATTTCCGTAAGCGGGTAGCGCTCCGGTATCGTCCCATCCTCTGCTAGGCGCCCTTTTGGGCAAGCGCCCGCGATCGGGTAATCCCGGTCTATCGCCGCATCAAGTGCCGCGCGGTCGGCACCAGTCTGACCACCGCTAATGACTTTCATTGGATACTGCTTCATATCAGTCGTTTTCAATCTTTAAGCCTCCCAACGGCGATCAGATCTGTCGCCACATCCATCGGAATTGGATAGCCTTTCCACCACGCCACTCACCCAGTCGAGCGGCCTTTGAGTCTGACGATCAAAAGCAGGCCATACCTACTAATCAGACATTCATCAATGCTGTCATCGATCAATTCAGACAACGTCATCTGGAGTATCACAGGTTCGTTTGAAGCGGAACAAATCGAAACCTCCGCAACTGCCGAGAGAAAGCCCATGTTTTACACCGTCGATGAAGTGAGTAGCCGTTACAAAGTCTCAACTAAAACTATATGGCGCTGGGTCAGAGAGGGGAGATTTCCCCGACCGGTCAAGGTCGGCCCGGGGACAACTCGTTGGAGGGAGGAAGACCTGCAAGCTTTTGAAGAGGGCTTGCAGTGAGTCGTCACCATTGTATGTCGCAATACAAACAACCTCGCCTAATCAAGAAGCCACGCGGAAATGGCTGCGTAAACCGCTGAAGGTTGCCACCCATTCCACGTGAAGCCTGCCACCCGGACC
>NZ_JAVVLT010000060.1:0-4979 GCF_036224885.1 Marinobacter sp. OP 3.4 | reverse complement strand
CCGCGCCTTGCTCTCAAGGCCCTCAGTGGCTCAGTAGGCTAACGAATTACCCGGAAGGGACACTAGACACTCGGGGAGCCGCGCGATCAGAGCGGCTGCTTCTTCAGGGCCGGCTCGTGGTCAGGGCTGACGTCCAGCCACCAGACGTTTTCCGCCCAATCGCCCAGCACAATCCGGGTCGCAGGTGCACCGTTGGCTTCTAGCTGGTGACTGGCCGGGCGGTGGGTATGGCCGTGGATCATTCGCTGGACGCCGTGCTCCTCCATCTCCCGTACCACCTCCTCGGGGGTCACATCCATGATGGTCTCTGCCTTGCCCTGGTTCTTGGCCATGCTGATCTCACGGAGCTGGCGGGCCACCATCTGGCGGTCGGCCAGCGGTCGTTGCAGGAACATCTGCTGCCACTGGTTGTTACGCATGCTGGCGCGGAACTTCTGGTATTCCTCGTCGGCGGTACACAGGCTGTCCCCGTGCATCAACAAAGTCGGAGTGCCATACAGGTCCACCACGGTGGGGTCCGGCAGCAGGGTGGCACCGCAGCGCCGGCTGTAGTCCTCGCCGATCAGGAAGTCCCGGTTGCCATGCATCAGGTACAGGGCGGTGCCGCTGTCGCTGACCTCATGCAGCGCTTGCGCCACCTGGTTCTGCAGGGGCGTCTTTTCGTCGTCGCCGATCCAGGCTTCGAAGAAATCCCCGAGGATATACAGCGCGTCGATGCCCATGGCCTTCTCTTTCAGGAAGGCAAGGAAGGCGTCCGTGATATCGGGGCGGGCTTCCTCCAGGTGCAGGTCCGAGATAAAGCGGGTGATCACGCGCCGCCCCCGTCTTCAATGACCTCCGCCTTCTCGATGACCACATTCTCGCTGGGGACATCGTCATGGAAGCCCTGGCTCTCGGTGCGCACGGCACGAATCCGGCTCACCGTGTCCATGCCATCCACCACTTTACCGAAAACACAGTAACCCCAGCCGTCGGCATTCTTGGCGGTGTGATCAAGGAAACCGTTGTTCTCCACGTTGATAAAGAACTGGGCGGTGGCCGAATGCGGGTCCATGGTACGGGCCATGGCCACGGTGCCCTGCATGTTGCTCAGGCCGTTGTCCGCCTCGTTCTGGATGGGATCGCGGGTCTTGCGGGGCTGCATGTCCGGGGTGAATCCGCCGCCCTGGATCATGAAGTTGCTGATTACACGGTGGAAAATCAGTCCGTCATAGAAACCGTCGCGAACATACTGCTCGAAGTTTTTCGCGGTTTCCGGGGCCTTGTCGTGGTCGAGTTCCAGCGTGATGTCGCCGTGCGAGGTTTTCAGCAGAATCATTCGGGGGTCCTGTTCATTGGGTCATTGTGGAGATGTCACTGACGTTATTGTACTGGAGACTGTCGTCTCATGCATGGCTCCGGATGATGGCCCGCCGGTTTGGTGACGGGAATGTCATGGAGCAGCCACTTGAATCCCCAAGGTCCGGGCCTAGGTTTTCAGGTGCAGGGCCTGAAAGGCGCTGCAGACACTTCCGGTGTCGGAGGAGCAGGTATGAGCAAATCCGGAGACAACAGGCTGTCCAGCTATCAGCAGAAGCGGGATTTCAAGCGCACCCGGGAGCCCCCTGGCAACTCGGGGAGCCAGTCCGGCGGGCATCAGTTTGTTATCCAGAAACACGATGCTTCCAGCCTTCACTACGACTTCCGGCTGGAGGTGGACGGCGTGCTGGTGTCCTGGGCGGTTCCCAAGGGCCCATCCACGGATCCATCCGACAAGCGCCTTGCCGTGCAGACCGAGGACCACCCCCTGGATTATGCCGGGTTCGAGGGCTGCATTCCCGAGGGTGAATACGGGGCCGGTGCGGTGATGGTGTGGGACGCCGGCACCTATCGCAATCTGCGAGCCGACAAGGGCGGGAATGCCAAAGGTATGGCGGACAGCGTGAAAGAGGGCCTGGTGGAGGTCTGGTTGGACGGCGAGAAACTCCATGGTGGCTATGCCCTCAAGCGCATCCGTGATGGCAAGAAGCCCCAGTGGCTGCTGATCAAGATGAAGGATGAAGGCGCCGATGCCCGCCGCAACCCGGTTTCCACACAGCCGGATTCGGTGGAGTCCGGTCGTTCGCTGGCCCAGATAGCACGGGAGGAGGGCGACGACGGATGATGGATCCGACAGTCAGTAACAAGCGGCCGTTTCGAAAATGAAAGAGGATGAGCCATGGCGGCAAGACATTTTGGCCCGTACAGCGTGGATGTCTCCAATGAGGATAAGGTGCTGTTCCCGGATACGGACCTCACCAAGGGCGACCTGATCGACTACTACGAGGCGGTTGCAGAAACCATGCTGCCCCATTTGCGGGACCGGCCGCTGGCCCTGCATCGGTTTCCGGACGGGCTTGAGGGAGATGGTTTCGTTCAGCAGCGGGCCTCGGACCACTTCCCGGACTGGCTTGATACGACGACCGTGGAAAGGGTGGGTTCCGGCAGTGACACGGTGGTTCACCCGGTCGCCAACAAGCAGGCCTCACTGGTCTACCTGGCCGACCAGGCTGCCATCGCCCTGCATCGCTGGCTGGCCCGCAGTGACCTGCCGGACCAGCCGGATATGCTGATCTTTGACCTGGACCCGTCCACCGATGACTTTGAGCCGGTGGTCGAGGCGGCACGGCGGGTGGTGCAGCTGATGCGCGATCTGGGCGGGCAGCCCCACATCATGACCACCGGTTCCCGGGGGCTGCACGTGGTGATGCCCCTGCGCCGGAAGGAGGGCTTCGATGAGGTTCGTGATGTGGCGCAGGCAATGGCAGCCCACCTGGCGGACCGCTATCCGGACAGTCTCACCACCGAACACCGCAAGCGTAACCGCGGCGACCGGATCTACCTCGACGTGATGCGTAACGCCTACGGCCAGACAGCGGTGGCACCCTATTCGGTACGCGGCAAGCCTGGTGCTCCCGTCGCCACACCCCTGGCCGCGGATGAGCTTGACGACCCGGGCCTCCGACCGGACGGCTTCGATATGGACAAGGTGCGGCAACGGCTGGAAAAGGGCGAAGATCCCTGGCAAGGCATTCATCGCCATGGTGTGGCCCTGGCCACCATCCGCGATTCTCTTGGGTATAACGGGTAGCGGTTCGCAGCGGGCAACGAGTTTGTGTGCCGGGCATGAGTCGGGCGGCGTTTTATGCGTATAATAGGCGGTTTCAGATCCACTTCTTTTATTCCGGGACACTATGAGCGCCGAGTCAAAGAAAGCCCATAACTTTATCCAGAGCCTGATCGAAGACGCCGTTGCCAGCGGTGAGCACGCTGGCAAGGTGGTGACACGGTTCCCGCCGGAGCCCAACGGCTATCTGCACATTGGTCACGCCAAGTCCATCTGTCTGAATTTTGGTATCGCCGAGACGTTCGGTGGTGAGTGCAACCTGCGATTCGACGACACCAACCCGGAGAAGGAAGAGCAGGAGTACATTGACTCCATCAAACGGGATGTGCACTGGCTGGGCTACGAATGGGCCGGGGAGGTGCACTTTGCCTCCGATTACTTCGATGCCCTCTACGACTTCGCGGTGGAACTGATCGGGAAGGGCAAGGCTTACGTCTGCGCCCTGACCGCTGAGGAGATGACCGAGTACCGTGGCACCCTGAAGGAGCCAGGCCGCAACAGTCCCTATCGGGACCGGTCGGTGGAGGAGAATCTCAAACTGTTCCGTGACATGCGGGACGGCAAGTTCGCCAACGGCGAGGTGGTGCTGCGGGCGAAGATCGATATGGCCTCCCCCAACATCAACATGCGGGATCCGATCCTCTACCGGGTGCGGTATGCCGAGCACCACCAGACCGGCAACAAGTGGTGCATCTACCCGATGTACGACTTTACCCACCCGATTTCCGATGCCATGGAGGGGGTGACCCACTCCCTGTGCACCCTGGAGTTCGAGGACCATCGCCCGCTGTACGACTGGGTGATCGAGAACATCACGGCACCGTGCCAGCCCCGTCAGATCGAGTTTGCCCGGCTGAACCTCAACTACACGGTGACCAGCAAGCGCAAGCTCAAGCGGCTGGTGGACGAGGGCCATGTGGATGGCTGGGACGATCCCCGTATGCCCACCATTTCCGGTATGCGCCGCCGGGGCTTTACGCCGGCCTCCATCCGCAACTTCTGCGACATGATCGGCGTCAACAAGGCCGGTGGCACCGTCGACGTGGGCATGCTGGAACATGCCATCCGCGAGGACCTGAACACCCATGCGCCCCGGGCCATGTGCGTGATGCGGCCGCTGAAGGTCACCCTGACCAACTATCCGGAAGACCGGGCGGAAACCCTGGAGTTACCGGTGCATCCGCAGAATCCGGATATGGGCACCCGCCAGGTACCCTGGACCCGGGAGCTGTACATTGACCGGGAGGACTTCGCGGAGGAGCCGCCCCGCAAGTGGAAGCGCCTGGCGCCGGATCAGGCGGTACGGCTGCGTGGCGGCTATGTGATGACCTGTCGCGAGATCATCCGTGACGACAGTGGCGAGATCGTTGAACTCAGGTGTGAGTATGACCCCAATACCCTGGGCGTGAACCCGGAGGGCTATAAGCCCAATGGTGTGATCCACTGGGTATCCGCCACCGACAGCGTGGAGGCGGATATCAATGTCTACGACCGGCTGTTCAACCATGAGAACCCGGACAGTGACAAGGCGACGGATTTTACCGACCATCTGAACCCGGAGTCCCTGGTGCGCCTGGAGAAGGTGAGGGCGGAGAAGAGCCTGGGGCAGCCCCGGGGCGATCTGCCTTACCAGTTCGAGCGGGAGGGGTACTTCTTCTTTGATGAAGAGGCCTCGAAGTCCGGGCGACTGGTGTTTAACCGGACGGTAACCCTTCGGGATTCGTGGGGGAAAGGTAAGGCGTAAATCACACAGGCTGAAGGAAGCCGGCGGGGAGGTCCTTCCGGGACCTTCAAAAACAGGGACGTTTTTGAAGAGCCTACAGGGACGTATTCA
>NZ_JAVVLT010000059.1:0-55607 GCF_036224885.1 Marinobacter sp. OP 3.4 | reverse complement strand
AAATCGAGCCGGCGCAACGCGGCTATCAAGGCTCTCAGTGGCTCCCGAAGGGCGCAGCCACGCGCAGTAGGTCAGCGAACGGCGCACTAGGCGATCTGCAGCAAACGCAGTAGCTGGGGCCGGTGTCGGTCCGGCAGCACATCCTCCAGGGTGTACTCATCCAGGGCTTCCAGGAAGGCGTTCAGGGCGTGGGCAAAGGCTCCCTTGAGCCCGCAGACCGGTGAGATCGCACACTGGTTGTCCGACGAGAAACACTCCACCACGTTCAGGTCCTGCTCGGTTTCACGAACCAGCACGCCGATGTTGATGGTACTGGGTTCCCGGTGAAGCCGCATACCGCCGCTCTTGCCACGGACCGTCTCGATGTAGCCCTTGCGGTTGAGCTGGTGCACCACCTTCATCAGGTGGTTCCTGGAAATCTGGTAGCTGTCGGCAATCTCCTGGATGGTGGACAGCCGATCCCGTCGCATGGACAGGTAGATGAGCACCCTCAGGGAGTAATCGGTATATCGGGTTATGTGCATCTGGAACTCCTGAACCGGAAAACATTCCGGCTACATCAAACCGATGGCCGCGTGACCAGGAACGTCACGACGCCCGAGAAAAAAAGCCCGGTCATGACCAGCACCACCAGGGGCATCCCCATCAGGAACAACATGGTCCAGCTGGACGCCAGCAATAGTCCCGCCACCCACTTGGCGCGCACCGGTACAGCCCGGCTCTCCCGCCAGTTGTGGATGACTGGCCCGAAGGTCGGGTGACCATGCAGCCAGGCTTCAAACGCCGGCGAACTGCGACTCGCACACCAGGCCGCCAGCAGCACGAAGGGTGTTGTCGGCAGTAGTGGCAAAACCACCCCCGCAAGCCCCAACGCCAGACTGATATACGCCAGGATCCGATAACCGGTTTTCCTCATGCCACTTCTCTCCACCGGCCCGCACCCCGTGCAATGAGCCAATACCCCCTACCGGGACAGCCCCGCCACCCATCGGTTCAGTCGTCATTGATCTCCGGTGCCGGTATCGGGCCGTGCCCCCGGAGTTCCGGATACATAGCGATTCTACCCTATTCCAGCAAGCCTCTGTCAGTGTACCGGGCGATTCAGGCGCCGCAGCGATATCAGCCGGGTGATGTAGGACAGCTTCAGCGTTGTGGCAAAAAGCAGCGTGAAGATGTGAGCCGCCACCTGAGCCGGTAATGAAAGGCCGCCGGCAAGTGGGTAGGCGCACACTACGGTTGCCACCACGCCCACCAGGCTCACCAGCAACGCCAGGTTGGACCGTTTCAGCATCTGCTCCATGTTTCTTTCACTGGTTGCCATATCTCACCCCACAAAACATTTAAAACAGATGAATGTATTAGAAAGCAACGGGGCAGAATATTCAAGTCAGGAACATGATTCAGGCTGAGAACCCAAATCTTCAACAGATTAACTGACCTTACGGCGATACCTACACCGTCATTTGATGTATCTCAAGGACCTCTTAAACATTCATTTTATATGATTCTTATAGAGAAAAGGACTCCAAAGGCAACGAAAGAGAGACCACCCGCAACGGAAACCACCTCGGAGATAATCCATGGCACACTACCGCCGACTCTGGTACATCCTGATTGCCATCCTGGCGATCACCTTTGCCCTGCTGGGCTACTTCGGTGCGGAGGTTTACCGAGCCGCTCCACCCATCCCCGACCGCGTTGTCACCGTCGACGGCGACACACTGATGACGGAAGACAGCATCCTCGACGGCCAGACCGCCTGGCAGTCGGTGGGCGGGATGCAACTGGGCTCTATCTGGGGCCATGGTGCCTACCAGGCCCCGGACTGGACCGCCGACTGGCTGCACCGGGAACTGACTGCCTGGCTGCATATCGCTGCCGGGGAGGAGTTCGGCCAGGACTGGCACAGCCTTACCGGACAACAGCAGAACACCCTGGAGTACCAGCTTAAAGAGGCATACCGGACCAACGGCTACAATCCCGATACCGGCGAGCTGACTCTGGATAACCGCCGGGTACAGGCCATTGCCGAAACCGCGGACTACTACAGCCGCCTGTTCAGTGACGACCCGGGCCTGCAGCCCACCCGGGAAAACTACGCCATGAAGGAGAACACCCTGCCCGACCCTGACCGCCGGGCACGCATGACCGAGTTCTTCTTCTGGACCGCCTGGGCCGCCGCCACTGAACGCCCCGGCAGCGACGCCACCTACACCAACAACTGGCCCCATGAGCCGCTGATCGACAACAAGCCCACCGCCGAGAACGTCGTGTGGTCGGTTATCAGCGTGATCCTGCTGATTGCCGGTGTTGGCGGCCTGATATGGGCCTGGGCCTTCCTGCGTGGCCAGGATGAGGACGAGCCCGCCGCCCCGGTCAAGGACCCACTCACCAGTTTCGCCCTGACACCGTCCCAGAAAGCCCTGGGCAAATACCTGCTGCTGGTGGTGGGCCTGTTCGTGTTCCAGGTCATGCTTGGGGGCTTTACCGCCCATTATACGGTGGAAGGCCAGAGCTTCTACGGCATCAACGTATCCGAATGGTTCCCCTACTCCCTGGTACGCACCTGGCATATCCAGTCTGCCCTGTTCTGGATCGCCACCGGTTTCCTGGCCGCGGGTCTGTTCCTGGCCCCGATCATCAATGGCGGCAAGGACCCGAAGTTCCAGAAACTGGGGGTGGATGCGCTGTTCTGGGCCCTGGTGGTCGTGGTGGCCGGTTCCTTTATCGGTAACTACCTGGCCATTGCCCAGATCATGCCCGAGCACCTGAGCTTCTGGCTCGGGCACCAGGGCTATGAGTATGTCGACCTGGGCAGGATCTGGCAGATCGGCAAATTCCTGGGCATCGTGTTCTGGCTGGTGCTGATGTTGCGCGGCATCGTGCCGGCCCTCCGCCAGCCCGGGGACAAGCATCTGCTGGCGTTGCTGACCGCCTCCGTGGTCGCCATCGGTCTGTTTTATGGAGCTGGCTTCTTCTACGGCGAACGCACCCACATTTCCATCATGGAGTACTGGCGCTGGTGGATTGTCCACCTGTGGGTGGAGGGCTTCTTCGAGGTGTTCGCCACCGCGGCCCTGGCTTTCATTTTCTGCAGCATGGGCCTGGTGTCCCGCACCGTGGCCACCTCCGCGAGCCTGGCATCCGCCAGTCTGTTCATGCTCGGTGGCGTACCCGGCACCTTCCACCACCTGTACTTCGCGGGCACCACCACCCCGGTGATGGCCGTGGGCGCCACCTTCAGCGCCCTGGAAGTGGTGCCGCTGGTGGTGCTTGGCTATGAGGCCTGGGAGAACTGGCGCCTGAAACACCGCGCCCCATGGATGGAGAATGTGCGCTGGCCACTGACTTTCTTTGTGGCGGTGGCCTTCTGGAACATGCTGGGCGCCGGGGTGCTGGGCTTCATGATCAACCCGCCGGTGGCGCTGTACTACATCCAGGGCCTCAACACTACGCCCACCCATGCCCATGCGGCGCTGTTCGGGGTATACGGCTTCCTGGCCCTTGGCTTCAGCCTGCTGATCCTGCGCTACATCCGTCCGCAGATCGTGTTTGACGAGCGCCTGATGAAAGTCGGCTTCTGGTCGCTGAACCTCGGCCTGGTGCTGATGCTGTTCACCAGTCTGCTGCCCGTAGGGCTGATCCAGTTTGTCGCCAGCGCCAGCGAAGGCCTGTGGTACGCCCGCAGCGAAGCCTTTATGCAGAGCGATATCCTGCAGTTCCTGCGCTGGTTCCGTACCCTGGGCGATGTGGTGTTTATCGTCGGCGCCCTGGCCGTTGCCTGGCAGGTGGTGAAGGGTATCTTCTTCCCCAACCTGGCGCCGTCGGTGGCTGATCCGCAGGGTGTGACCAACCGACTCCGTGCCTGATCCACCAGGGCCACGGACGGCCCCATGGAGATACTCCCGCCGGGGTATCGGATTTACCGGCGGGATTTGCCATACTGACTTAATAATCGCGCATCCCGCATGCCTTATCGCAACAGGATACCGACATGACCCAATCCAAGCTGACAGACCGTTTTGGCCGCACCGTCAACTACGTGCGCCTGTCCGTCACTGACCGTTGCGACTTCCGTTGTGTCTACTGCATGGCGGAGGATATGACCTTCCTGCCCCGCCAGCAGGTTCTCACCCTGGAAGAGATTGCCCGTCTGGCCCGTACGTTTACGGAGCTGGGCACCGAGAAAATCCGTCTCACCGGTGGCGAACCCCTGGTTCGACGGGACATCCTGGAACTGGTGAAGGAAATCGGTAGCTATGGACTGCGCGACTTCGCCATGACCACCAATGCCAGCCAATTGCCCACCATGGCCGATGACCTCCGACGGGCCGGCCTGCACCGGGTCAATATCAGCCTGGATTCCCTGGATAAGGACAAGTTCCGTCAGATCACTCGCACCGGTAGCCTGTCAAAGGTTCTGGACGGCATTGATGCCGCACGGGAAGCCGGTTTCAGGGGCATCAAACTCAATACCGTTGTCCTTAAAGGCCGTAATGACGAAGAAGTGCCTGAACTGGTGAATTTTGCCCGTCGCAAAGGTATCGACATCACATTTATCGAGGAAATGCCCCTGGGCGAGATCAACGAGCATGACCGGGGCCTGGCCTTCTGCAGTAGCGACGAGGTGCGGGATATCATCCGCCAGCATCACGATCTGGTGCCTGCCACCGAGGACTCGGGCGGGCCGGCCCGGTACTACCGGATGCCCGGCAGCGAAACCCGGGTCGGCTTCATTTCACCCCACTCCCATAACTTCTGCTCCACCTGCAACCGGGTACGCGTGACCGTGGAAGGTCGGCTGCTGCTGTGCCTGGGCAATGAACATTCAGTGGATCTTCGCCGCGTGCTGCGGGGCAACCCGGTGACCGACGATAAACTGAAACAGACCATTATTGACGCCATGGATCTGAAACCGGAGAAGCACCACTTCGAGGTTGGGGGGGATGTGCAGATTCTTCGGTTTATGAATATGACCGGGGGTTAAGGTCACCGTTCATTGGCCGCCCCGGGAAAACACTTCCGATGGCGGGTACCGCAATCGCAAGCGCTTTTCCAGAGTACAACAACTCCAATCACTGGAGATCAACCGCCTTGCCCTCACGGTCCAGCGGCAGGTAACCACTTACCTGGCCAAGCCGGATCGACTCCACCATCATGGTGAGGGGTTGCTGCGCCTCATCTGACGACGGAGCAATACCACCACGACCAGCCATGGCCGCAACGAAAACCAGGTCCCAGTCCTGGCCTGTTTCCCGGGATTCGGCCACCAGCGAGCAGAAATCCCTTACCTCCACCGGTGCCTTGTCGACACAGACCACCGGTGCCAATGCCCCACCCTCACCACGCCCAAAGGCCGCTTTTTCTTCGGCGCTGGCATCATCGGGCAATTCAGCACGGCAAAATACAAACAGCAGGCGTTGGGGTTCTGGCTGCTCCTGAACCGCCTGCATCAGGTCGGTGTAACTGGCAATCATGGAATATCCTCGGTGATCAGAATTCGGTGGGAAAAGGGCCGCTGCGGGGCAGCCAACGTCAGGGAGAAACCGTACCGGCCTTGCTGGCCAGGACAACCTGGCAGACTTCGTCTACCGATTCGTCGTCATAACTCCTGCCGTAACGCTTCCTGAAGCCGTAGTCGTACAGGCGGATATGCTCATCCGGCGTGACGCCCACGTTCTCAAGGCAGTGCTTTGCACAATGCAGCGGACATCCGTCGATAACCGTGATGTGGCGCCCGGACTGCGCGGTTCTCACCAGCGCCGACACTTTGCCACCAACCCCCGAGATACAGGACATCTCGTACTCGCCGGCATGGTCCAGGTATACAGCAGCATTGTTGGCCAGTTGAGCCACATCGGAGCAGCCCGAGCAGGCGTAGATCAGCGGTCTCTGTTTGCGTGCGGTCATGTTCGCCTCCAGCGTGCCTCGCTACTGGCTGATCTGTATCAGCCGCGCGGGATCGGTAATAAACAGCTTGCTGCGGTTGACCCTTACCAGGCCGTTGCCCTTCAGGTCCGCCAGGATGCGGGAGAAGGTCTCCGGCTGCATGGCCAGCCGGGACGCCACCAGGCACTTGGGCAGCGGCAGTTCCACTTCTCCGCCCTGCTGGCGGGCGTTCTCGGGCAGCAGGTCGATCAGGTAGCGGATCAGCCGGTCCCGGGCGCTCTGCACGGTCATGATCTCCAGGTCATGGAACCGGCTGACCGCCCGCTTGGCGTAGTGCTGCAGGGCCGCCCGGGCATATCGGTGGTTGCCTTCCAGCAACTCCTGGTACACCTTCACCGGGATCATCAACACCTCGCTGTTCTTCAGGGCCTCGGCGTAGCAGGCGTACCGGGGCGGATCGGCGTAAATCATGACCTCGGCGAAGCAGTCGCCCGGCAACAGGCTGTCCAGGGTACGGTCCACCCCGGAGGCGTCCAGGCGATAGAGACGCAACCTGCCGGAGATCACAAAGAAGAAATGATGGGCCGGCATATCCTGGCGGTACAGCAACTGGTGGTGCCCCAGGCGAACCCGACGGGAATGCTGCAGTATGTATTGCAGGTCCCAGGGTTCCAGCGAGGAGAACAGCGGATGCCCCTGGATGGCGGCCAGACCGTCTTCCTCCTCGAGGAATCGGTTGGTCGCCAGGAGAACCGGTTTTTCATAACGTTTTTCAATGGATTGAACGACGGCCATGAGTGGCTTCCCCTTTTCATGTATTCCATAGAATGCTTTAGATGATAGGGGGACAGTGGCCGGAATTCTGTCCCCCGAAGGGGGTAGATGGGTGGTTATTGCGGAGTAATTGATTTACCTCAACGGAGCGGGATCTAACTTGTTTGGTTGATCGAGTGTATTCGTGAGGCTGTGGCACCAGACTGCTGGTACTGGAGCCTGGCCGAGAACCGGTAACAGTTTTCCTGAAGCATTACTGGAGGGTGGGGGAATACCCCAGGCCTGCGAATTCCGGTGACAGGCCCATGGCCGGGGTTCCTTTCCAGAACACGCTCCTAAAGGCACGTCCATGTGTCGCTCGAGCTCCGCCATCCCTGGCTCCGCACGGTTCTGGAAAGGAACCCCGGCCACAGGCCTTATTCACTTGGCAGTTAGCGCTTAAGGCACCGACCTGTGTTACTGCATTAACGGTGAATCCGGCAGTTCCAGATTGACACCTTCCACACCCGTTTTCGCAGCGAGCACCTGGAGGTACTGCCGGAACGCCCGGCGGGTGACACTTTCGCTGAGGTACTGGCGAATCTGGGGTTTGACGTGTTCGTAGGGCAACAGTTCGCCGTCGATGCGCTGATCGACCCGGACGATGTGCCAGCCGTAGCGGCTTTCGATAAGTTCCGGATGCAGGCCCTCCTGAAGGCTGAGCACCGGGCGCTCGAATTCCTCGACGGTCTGGCCCTTGCTGATCTGGCCCAGGCTGCCGCCCTGGTGGCGGGATTCGCAGGCGGAGTATTGCTTCGCCAGCGGCACAAATTGGGCGCGGCCATCGAGCAGGGAGGACAACAGCTGGCGGCCGGCCTCTTCCTGGCGGATGCGTTCTTCCACATCGTCCGGCGCCGCGGCCAGCAGGATGTGGCTGACGGCCAGCAGGATCGGGCTGCGGAACCTGGCCGGGTTGGCGGCGTAGAAGCGTTCGCAGTCCTCCTCGGATGGGTCGGGAACGTTCAGTTCCATCTCCAGCACCCGGGCGATGCGGTCTTCCTCGTCAATGGATTCCGCAAGCTGCAGGGTTTCGGCCTGTTGCAGCAACAGCTGGCGAATCACCAGGCTGCGGGCGGCTTCGTGCCAGGCTTCAGCCAGTTCTTCCGCCGGGTGGTGCTGCATTTCCCGGGCAATGTCGTCTTCGTGGATGAGGGTCTCACCCACGGTGACCGGCGGGAACTGGTTTCTGGGCTTGTCGGCTTCGCCCGTTGGGATCAGTTGCATAACTGGTATCTCCGAAAATGTCGTGTCTGGCCTCCGGCGCCCTGAGGGCGCTCCCCCTCTCCCCGGCCCTCTCCCTCGTTGGGGAGAGGGAGTATCCGACGCCAGCGCGGTGCTGAATCTGGCTCCCCTTTTATCCCCTCTCCTTCGTTGGGGAGAGGGAGTGTTCGCCGCTAGCACAAGGCTACGCCTGACTCCTCTTTTATCCCCTCTCCCCTGGCGGGAGAGGGCTAGGGAGAGGGGGGAGCAGGCACCTCCGCAGGTAGCGGACTATTTTCAGGCGCGCTTACGCACCACCTGGTACTTCCGTCCGAAATATTCCACCGGCACGCTCAGCATGTGCACCAGTCGGGTGAACGGGAACAGCACGAAAATGGTCAGGCCCAGGAAAATATGGGTCTTGTAGATCCAGTGCACGTCGGCGATGTAGTTCGCCACCTCGGAGCCCTGCAGGGTAAAGATGCCCTGTGCCCAGGCTGAGAACTTGAGCATGGTGCCGCCATCCAGGTGTCCCAGGGTAGGCAGGATAGTGAACAGCCCCAACGCCAGTTGTACCACCAGGATCAGGATAACCAGGTTGTCAGCAACCGTGCTGCTGGCTTTTACCCTGGGATCGGTCAGGCGGCGCCAGGCCAGCATGCCTCCACCGATGATGGCAAACACGCCGGCGATACCACCAACCACGATGGCCATGACCTGCTTCTGCCCAGGGGTAATGATCCACTCATAGGCCCAGTGCGGCGTGAGCAGCCCCACCAGGTGACCGAAGAAGATCACCAGTACGCCCACATGGAACATCACAGACGCCCATACCATGTTTTTCTTGCGCAGCATCTGGCTGGAGTGGGCCTTCCAGGTGAACTGGCCATGGTCATAGCGTGCCCAGGTGCCAATGAACAGCACGAGAAGGGCAATGTAGGGATAGATTCCGAACAGGAGTGTGTTGATATAGGACATTGTCATTTCCTCCGGCGCCCTCAGGCGCGCCCTGCCTGACGGGGAGTCACGTCCGTCATCAGTTGATCACTCAGGTGAATGGTCTGGGTCTGCTCCAGTTCCCGGCGGCGCTGGCCTACCACGCCACCGGTGCTGCAGGAGCTGCCCTGGTCATCCACGAATTTCACCATTTCCTCTTCCCAGACCTTGTCCAGGGCTTCCGGGGTGTCATCCCGCTCCTCGGAGGCAACGATCCGGGCCAGTTCCTGGCGGTTCACCTGCCGGCCAGAGACCGCCAGCAGTGAATCCATCACCAGGTGGTAGCGGCTCTCCCGCTGGAACAGGCGCTCACCCAGCAGGCCGAGGATGTGATGGATATCTTCCAGCCAGTTACGGATCTCGTCCCAGGGACGGGCCGCCAGGTACTCCAGGAACAGGGGGAGGTAGTCCGGCAGTTCCCGGGCATCGATTTCCAGCCCGTTACTGCGGTACTCCTCCATCAGGTCCACCATGGCCTGGCCCCGGTCCCGGGATTCGCCGTGGACATGCTCGAACAGCAGCAGGGAAGTGGCCCGGCCCCGGTCGAAGGTGCCCACGTAGGCTTCCTGTACATCCAGCAGGTCGCCGTCGCAGACGTGGTCGATCACCTGCAGCAGCTGTTCCTTGTTCTGCCTCGGCAGCCGGCTGTCCTCGAGGACAGCGGCGACCATGGCATCCTGTGCTTCCCGAAGCTCGGCGGTGGGGTATTCCAGCAACCTTGCCATGACTTTCAGTGATTGCATGATGCGCTCCTTATTCCTGCAGCTGCTTCGGGTCCACCTGCTTTACGGTGGAAAGTTTGTGCACCATGGTGGTGGTCTGCTTGCGGCCACCAAACATGTTGAACTTGCTGTCGCCGTTGCAGCCGTCGCCGAAGCTGAAGCCGCAGCCGTTGCGCTCCTCATGTGCGGTCGCATCCGGGAAGGCTTCCTTCGCCAGTTCGCGGTGGCTGGTGGGGATCACAAAACGATCCTCGTAATTGGCGATGGCCAGGTAGCGGTACATTTCGTCCGCCTGGGCCTTGCTCAGCCCACACTCCTCCAGGGCACGCAGATCCTCGACGCCTTCCACGGTTTCCGCTCGCTTGTACAAACGCATGGCCATGATCCGCTTGAGGGCCCGTACGATGGGTTTCTCGTCACCGGCGGTGAGCAGGTTGGCCAGATATTTCACCGGGATCCGCAGGCTTTCGATCTTCGGCAGTACACCGTCGAACTCCACCTTGCCGGCTTCCGCGGCGGACTGGATCGGGCTCAGGGGCGGCACGTACCAGACCATCGGCAGGGTGCGGTATTCCGGGTGCAGCGGCAGGGCCAGTTTCCAGTCAACCGCCATCTTGTAGACCGGGCTACGCTGGGCGGCCTCGATCACATTCATGGGGATGCCGTCTTTCTTCGCCTGTTCGATCACCGCCGGATCGTTCGGGTCCAGGAAGATTTCCAGCTGCTTTTCGTACAGCTCGTGTTCGCCCGGGGTGCTGGCCACTTCCTCAATGCGGTCTGCGTCGTACAGCAGCACACCCAGGTAGCGAATGCGGCCGACACAGGTCTCGGAGCACACCGTCGGCATGCCGGCTTCGATCCGCGGGTAGCAGAAGATGCACTTCTCGGACTTGCCGGTTTTCCAGTTGAAGTAGATCTTCTTGTACGGGCAGCCGGAGACACACATCCGCCAGCCACGGCACTTGTCCTGGTCGATCAGCACGATGCCGTCCTCTTCCCGCTTGTAGATGGCGCCGCTGGGGCAGCTGGCCACACAGGTGGGGTTCAGGCAGTGCTCGCACAGACGCGGCAGATACATCATGAAGGTGTTTTCGAACTGGCCGTAGATGTCCGCCTGTACCTGGTCGAAGTTCTTGTCCTTCCGACGCTTGGCAAACTCCGTGCCGAGGATCTCCTCCCAGTTCGGGCCCCATTCGATTTTCTGCATCCGCTCGCCGGAGATCAGCGAGCGGGGCCGGGCCACCGGCTGGTGCTTGCTGTCGCCGGCGGTATGCAGGTGCTGGTAGTCAAAGTCAAATGGCTCGTAGTAGTCGTCAATCTGGGGCAGGTCCGGGTTGGCAAAGATGTTCGCCAGTACCCGGAAACGGCCACCGATCTTCGGCCGGATCCTGCCGGAGCTGTCACGCATCCAGCCGCCCTTCCACTTGTCCTGGTTCTCCCACTCTTTGGGGTAGCCGATACCGGGCTTGGTCTCGACGTTGTTGAACCAGGCGTACTCCATGCCTTCACGGCTGGTCCACACGTTTTTGCAGGTGACTGAACAGGTGTGGCAACCGATGCACTTGTCCAGGTTCAGCACCATGCCGACTTGGGAACGGATCTTCATTTTACAGCCTCCTGAACAGTGTCATTGCCTTCGCCGTCGAGCCAGTCGACGTTGTGCATCTTGCGCACCACCACGAACTCGTCGCGGTTGGAGCCTACGGTGCCGTAGTAGTTGAACCCGTAGGAGTACTGGGCGTAGCCACCGATCATGTGGGTCGGCTTCGGGCAGACCCGGGTGACCGAGTTGTGGATGCCACCCCGGGTACCGGTGATCTCGGAGCCGGGAATGTTCACGATCCGCTCCTGGGCGTGGTACATCATCACCATGCCGGGCATCACCCTCTGGCTCACCACCGCCCGGGCCGCGATGGCGCCGTTGGCGTTGAACAGCTCGATCCAGTCGTTGTCTTCGATGGCCATCTCTCTGGCGTCGTCTTCGCTCAACCAGACGATGGGGCCACCGCGGGAGAGGGTCAGCATCAGCAGGTTGTCGCTGTAGGTGCTGTGGATACCCCACTTCTGGTGCGGCGTGATCCAGTTCAGCGCCTTCTCCGGGTTGCCGTTGCTGCGCTGGTTGATCATGTGGCTGACCGTCTTGGTGTTGATGGGCGGGCGATACACCAGCAGGCTCTCACCAAAGGCGCGCATCCACTCATGATCCTGGTAGAACTGCTGACGACCGGTCAGGGTCCGCCAGGGGATCAGCTCGTGCACGTTGGTGTAGCCGGCGTTGTAGGACACATGCTCGTCTTCCAGGCCAGACCAGGTCGGGCTGGAGATGATCTTGCGCGGCTGGGCCACGATGTCCCGGAAGCGGATCTTTTCCTCTTCCTTGTTGGTCGCCAGATGGGTGTGATCCAGGCCGGTAAACTCGGACAATGCCGCCCAGGCCTTCACGGCTACCTGGCCGTTGGTTTCCGGCGCCAGGGTCAGGATGACTTCCGCGGCATCAATGGCACTTTCGATCTTCGGACGACCCGCGTTGGCACCCTCAAGGTGCTTTTCGTTCAAGTCGCCGAGGAACGTCACTTCCTTCTCGGTGTTCCAGTTGATGCCCTTGCCGCCATTACCCAGCTTGTCCATCAGCGGACCCAGGGAGGTAAAGCGCGCATAGGTGTTCGGGTAGTCCCGCTCCACGGTGATGAAGTTGGGCGCGGTCTTGCCCGGGATCAGATCGCACTCGCCCTTTTTCCAGTCCCTCACATCGAACGGCTGGCCCAGCTCGGCCGGCGCGTCGTGCAGCAGCGGCAGGGTGACCACATCTTTCTCGACACCCAGGTGACCCTCGGCGGCCCTGGAGAAGGATTTCGCGATGCCCTTGTAGATTTCCCAGTCACTGCGCGCTTCCCAGGCCGGGTCGGTGGCGGCGGTCAGCGGGTGGATGAACGGGTGCATGTCGGACGTATTCAGGTCGTTCTTCTCGTACCAGGTGGCGGTCGGGAGGACGATGTCCGAGTACAGACAGGTGGTGGACATGCGGAAGTCCAGGGTCACCAGCAGGTCGAGCTTGCCTTCCGGCGCCTCGTCGTGCCATTTGACCTCTTCCGGCTTGGCACCGCCTTCCACACCCAAATCCTTGCCCTGCAGACCACTCCTGGTGCCCAGCAGGTACTTGAGCATGTACTCGTGGCCCTTGCCGGAGGAGCCCAGCAAGTTGGAGCGCCAGATGAACAGGTTGCGCGGATGGTTCTCGGGCGCTTCCGGATCCTCGCTGGCGAAGGCCAGGGAACCGTCTTTCATGGATTTAGCCACGTAATCCGAGACTTCCATACCGGCTTTCTCGGCCTCAGCGGCAATACCCAGGGGATTACGGTTCAACTGCGGCGCGGAAGGCAGCCAGCCCATACGCTCGGCACGAACGTTGTAGTCGATCAGGCTGCCGCCGAATTTGTCCTTGTCCGCCAGCGGCGACAGGATCTCGTCGACACCCAGCTTCTCGTAGCGCCACTGGCCGGAGTGGGCATAGAAGAAGGAAGTGGAGTTCATGTGACGGGGCGGACGCTGCCAGTCAAGACCAAAGGCCAGGGGCTGCCAGCCGGTCTGCGGGCGCAGTTTTTCCTGGCCAACGTAGTGGGCCCAGCCACCACCGCTCTGGCCGATACAGCCACACATGATCAGCATGTTGATCAGGCCGCGGTAGTTCATGTCCATGTGGTACCAGTGGTTCATACCGGCACCGACGATGACCATGGAACGGCCCTTGGTCTTGTCCGCATTGTCGGCGAACTCACGGGCAATCCGGATCACCTTGTCAGCAGGTACGCCGGTGATCTTTTCCTGCCAGGCGGGGGTGTAGGGCTTCACTTCGTCATAGGAGGTAGCGCCGTCGTCATCACCCAGGCCACGGCTGATGCCGTAGTTGGCCACCATCAGGTCGTAAACCGTGACCACGCGACCTTCGGTGCCATCCGCCAGCTGAACCTTGCGGGTACCCAGCTTGTGCTTGAGGATGTCCTTGATCTCGACGTGCTGGAAATGGTCGTGCTCGATGCCACCGAAGTACGGGAAGGCCACGTCGACGACGTCGTCATGCTTCTCGACCATGGACAGCTGCAGGTTGATGTCCTTGGTGTTGGCGGTCTGCTTCAGGTTCCACTTGCCCTTCTCGCCCCAGCGGTAGCCGATGGAGCCGTTGGGAGCGATCAGCTCACCGGTGGTCTCATCAATGGCGATGGTTTTCCACTCGGGGTTGTTCTCTTCGCCCAGGCCATCCACCAGGTCGCTGGCCCGCAGGAAGCGACCGGGCACAAAGCTGCCGTCGTCTTTCTCTTCCAGCATGACCAGGTATGGCATGTCGGTGTAGCGGCGCACGTAGTCGGTGAAGTACTCGCTGGGCTTGTCGACGTGGAATTCCTTGAGGATCACGTGGCCCATGGCCATGCCCAGCGCGGCGTCGGTGCCCTGCTTCGGGTTCAGCCACTCGTCAGACAGCTTGGACACTTCCGCGTAGTCCGGTGTGATGGCAACGGTCTTGGTGCCCTTGTAGCGTACTTCGGTGAAGAAGTGGGCGTCCGGGGTCCGGGTCTGGGGAACGTTGGAGCCCCAGGCGATGATATAGCCGGAGTTGTACCAGTCGGCGGACTCGGGCACGTCGGTCTGCTCACCCCAGGTCTGCGGTGAGGCCGGCGGCAGGTCGCAGTACCAGTCGTAGAAGCTCATGCAGACGCCGCCGATCATGGAAAGGTAGCGGCTGCCGGCGGCGTAGGACACCATGGACATGGCCGGGATCGGGGAGAAGCCGAAAATCCGGTCCGGGCCATATTTCTTCGCGGTGTAAACGTTGGACGCACCGATCAGCTCGTTGACCTCGTCCCAGCTGGAACGCACGAAGCCGCCCATGCCACGACGGGGCTTGTATTCGGCGGTTTTCTTCGGGTCTTCCACGATGGAGGCCCAGGCTTCCACCGGATCATTGTGCTGGGCCTTTGCCGCACGCCACAGCTTCATCAGGTGCTTGCGCATCAGCGGGTATTTCAGGCGGTTGGCGCTGTACATGTACCAGGAGTAGCTGGCGCCACGGGGGCAGCCGCGTGGCTCGTGGTTGGGCAGGTCCGGACGGGTACGGGGGTAGTCGGTCTGCTGGGTCTCCCAGGTAACCAGGCCGTTCTTGACGTAGATTTTCCAGCTGCAGGAGCCGGTGCAGTTCACGCCGTGGGTGGATCGCACGATCTTGTCGTGCTGCCAGCGCTGGCGGTAGCTGTTTTCCCACTCGCGACTGACTTCATGGGTTTCACCGTGACCGTTGGCAAACGGCTCGCGGTTCTTCCTGAAGTAATTCAGTTTGTCGATCAAATGACTCATGGTCTCTCTCCATCAACCCGTTGGCCGGATCGCTGTTCTGATTCAGGTCCGATTTGAGACTATTGTGTGGGAGAGAAACCCTGAAAGCTGCATGGTTACTACTACATAACCACCCCCTACCTCCCTGGGGGTAGGAGGGCTATATCCCCGGGTGGAGAAGGCGTCGCCGTTCATCCCGGCGGGCGGTGCGGGCAAACAGGAAGAGGGTGAGCGACAGCATCAGGAACAGGATCATGAAAACGGCACTGCGCACCCCCACCCAGTCGTTGGCGGCACCAAACAGCGGGGGCAACAGGAAGGCCACGGAGCAGGCACTGACCAGCAGTACGCCGGCGGCAACGGCAATGGTTTCGCGGTTGTCCACCACCACCTGCCGTTGCAGGCCCGCCATGCTGCAGCCCATGGCCACACCCAGCACGACCACCAGCGACAGCTCCACAGGCAACGGCAATACATAGTGCAGGTCCAGGGTGCCATGGATACCCTGGATCACCAGGGTCATGGGGGGATAGGACAGGAAGAACAGTGCCACCAGGCAAACCATCAATCCCCGGGTGACAATGCTCGTGGACCCATAGCGATCCGCCAGCCAGCCACCGGGAATCTGTGCCAGGGCTCCAGGGATAACGAACCACCGGGCCAGTTCAGCACCGGCTTCCACGGTGAAGTGGTGCTGGGACATCATGAAGTCCGGCAGCCATAACGCCAGGGCGAAGAAGCCGCCGGCCACCACCCCATACCAGCCGGACAACTGCCACAACCGCAGCCGGGACAGACGAACCCAGACCGGCGTCAGCGCCCCGTCGGCCATGTTTCCACCGGTCGGCTCCTGGGAGGTCAGCAATACCATCAGCGCCAGCAACAACAGCAGCATAATCAGGTACGCCAGTGGCACAACCGACCACGAGAAGCCTTCCAGTATCAGGGGAACCAGATAGTAGCTCATCCCGACCCCGGTGATTCCGGCGCCGAACACCCCCAACACCAGGCCCGTACGATGTTCCGGTGCATGGCTGGTGACAAACTGCAGGCCGGCGCTGTAATACGCACCCGCCAGACCCAGCCCGGCCCCCGCCAGCCAGACCGTGGTGAAGGGGGGAGCCGGCAGCAGGGCCATCATGCACAGCGACAATCCCGCCAGACACACCATCATCACCCGACGCGCACCAAAGACCTGCGCCGCCACGCCCCCGGGGATAGCCACCAGTGCCCCCACCGCCATGGGCAGCGACAACAGCAATCCGAACTGGACGCCGGTCAGTTCCATTTCCTGACGAATATGAATGCCGGCCACCGACAGCAGCGACCAGCAGGCCGCCACCAGGGCAAACCCGACCACGGCCAGGGGCAGGATCACCACCAGCGAATCGAGCTTGCCCTCTTCATCGTCCGTGGAGGTAGACATGGATCCGGCCTTTGCATAAAGATGAAGATCAGTTTCATCTTTGCCGCGGGACCGGTCAAAGACTATGATGGGTTATCTCCCATCGGGGTAAATGCCTTGCCTGTAAGGGGTAGATGTCCCTGATCCCGGTGATGCTCTATATCGCGCCGCACTTGAACGGATTGCCATGATATTCAGACGATCCCTGGTTAAACGGACCGCCGTCGTGGTCGGCGCCATTATCCTGACGGCGGTGGTCAGCATGGCGACAACCCTGGCCGTATCCCGCAGCATTGAGGGCAATGCCACGGCCATTAACCGTGCCGGCGCCCTGCGCATGGCGGCGTTCGAGTTGCTGGCCCACTCCGCCGGCCACGATGAGGATGCGTCGGAGCCGTTTGAGGCCCAACTGGCTGGCTACGACCGGAAACTGCACCAGGCCCCCCTGACGCAGACCCTCCCGTCCGCCGGAAACCACCCCCTGAGACAGCAATACGAGCAGATGCTGATGCGTTGGCAGCAGGCCCTGCGCCCCGCTCTTGAGGATCACGCCCTCGGAACGCCGGTCAGTGCCTCCCTGCTACAGGCCACCGAGCAGTACGTGGCGGAGGTGGACCAGTTGGTCACCATGCTGGAGCAGCGCACCGAAGCCCGCATCGACCTGCTGCACGTCATCCAGATCATCAGCCTGGTGTTCTCGATACTGATCGCCGTTGCCCTGTTCCTCGACCTGCGAAACCACGTGCTGCAACCCATGCGCAAGCTGGTCCGCATTGCCGCAGCGGTGGGCGACAAGGACTTCACCTGGAAGGCCAACCTGTCCGGGTCCGACGAGCTGTCCCGTCTGGGCCGGGCCTTCGATCAGATGACCGATGAACTGGCGCAGAGCTACGGCGCACTGGAGAGCGAGGCGGCGGCCAAGACCCGGGAACTGGAGAGGAGCCACCAGGCCCTGGAACTGCTGCACAGCGCCAGCCGGACGCTGTTCGCCACCCATGACCTGTGTAACGGCGCCGTGCCCATGCTGCAGGAGCTGGAAGTTCTTCTGGGTATAGGCCCCATCCGCCTGTACCTCCATGACAAACAGGCCAGTGAACCGGTGGAAGCCATCACCACGTCCACACCGGAGCGGCCATTCTATTGCCGGGACCACCATTGCAATGCCTGCCTGGTGACCCCGGAGGTGTATGATGAACTGCCCTCGGAGGGTAACGACGGGCGCCGGCTGCTGTTGCCAATACGTACACCGGGGCAACTCCTGGGTACCCTGGAAGTCTGGTATCCGGCGGACCGTGGACTGTCGGAAACCGCCCGCCGGCTGTTGGAAACCCTCAGCGACCAGTTGGCCACCGCCATTTTCCTGGAGAAGCAGATTACCGAGGAACAGCAACTGACCCTGGCGGAGGAACGGGCTGTTATCGCCCGCGAGCTGCATGACTCCCTGGCCCAATCCCTGTCCTACCTGAAAATGCAGGTGGCCCGCCTGCGCCGGCTGGACATCCAGGGCGAGCATGAAAGGACCCATGCCGATATCCTGGATGAACTCAGTACTGGCCTGAACAGTGCCTACCGGCAACTGCGGGAGCTGTTGACCACCTTCCGCCTCAAGCTGGATACACCGGATCTGTACACGGCGTTGCGCCAGACGGTCGACGAGTTCAGTGATCGTCTGGGACAACTTGTGGACCTGGACTACAACCTGCCAGTGAACACTCTCTCTCCCAATGAGGAGATCCATATACTGCAGATTGTCCGGGAGGCCCTGGCCAACGCGATAAAACACGCCGATGCCACCCTGGTCCGGGTGGAAGTGCACTTTGAATCACCGAGGGTTGCGGTCAGAATACTCGACAACGGTAAGGGCCTGCCCGGTGGAGAACAGCCGTTCCAGCACTACGGCCTGATTATCATCCAGGACCGGGCCCGCACACTGGGTGGCAAGGTATCGGTTGCAAACCGTGAAGACGGTGGCGTGGAGGTTTCCATGGGGTTCATCCCCAAGAGTCGCCATACCATCCTGACCCGGGAAGCCAATGCAGGCTGACAGCGGGTTGTCCGACACACACGAACCATAAAACGATTTCTGAGAGGGAACATGCCTGATACACCGGCAAGCATTCTGCTGATCGACGACCACCCCCTGCTCCGTCAGGGCATCAAGCAGCTTATCGGCATGGAAGATGACGTGCAGGTGGCGGGGGAAGCCTCCAACGGCGCCGACGGTATCAGAAAGGCCACGGAACTGGAGCCGGACCTGATCCTGCTGGACCTGAACATGCCGGAAATGAACGGCATTGAGGTACTGCGGACACTGAGGGACCAGGGCGTGGCTTCCCGTATCGTGATTTTTACCGTCTCCGACCATGAGGACGATGTGGTGGCCGCACTGCGCGCCGGTGCCGATGGCTACCTGCTCAAGGACATGGAGCCGGAGGACATGATCGGCGAGCTCAAGCAGGCCGCGGTGGGCAAGATGGTGATCAGCGACCGCCTGACCACCCTGCTGGCCCAGGCGTTGCGATCCCAGAAGCCCCAGCCGTCGGAGGGTCCCAACTTCGACAGCCTGACCCCCCGCGAGAAAGACATCCTGCGCCTGATTGCCGAGGGGCTCTCCAACAAGATGATTGGCCGTAAGCTGGATATCAGTGACGGCACGGTCAAGGTGCATGTGAAGCATTTGCTGAAGAAGCTGAACCTTCGGTCCCGTGTTGAAGTTGCCGTCTGGGCTGTTGAGGAAGGTTTGCATAAGGCTTGATGACGCCTTGTTCGATATTTGCCCGATATCAACCAACAACACGAGCGAACGCATTACCCTATGGCCAACCAAATGGCCCGGAGAAACCCATGCTGCCCGCCCTGCCCAAACTGACTATCCCGGAATCCCTGCTCCTTCAGTGCCAGCAAGTCATGCAGGAGTACGCCCCATCGCCGGTGCCGATCTTCCGCGACGCTGAACGCCGCGTTCCTTTCCTCTTCAAACAGCTGATCACCGAAACCACCCTCAACCGGATGTTTGCGGAAGCCATCTATGAGGGGGAATTCGATGACTTCGAAGGACGAACACTGAGGCTGGAAATCAACGACGGACACCCCGGCATCACCCTCGGCTTCTGGCAGGGCAGGCTGAGGATTGTGGACGGGCCTGGGGAAGCCACCATTCGCGGCAACTGGTCTGCGTTCTACCAGTTGGCCAACCGCAGGCAGGACCCGGACCAGCTTTTCTTCCAGCGGCAACTTGTGATTGAGGGAGATACTGAGCTGGGCCTCGGCATCAAGAACCTGTTGGACAGCCTGGAGTGGTCATTGCTACCGGGCGGTACCGGGAAAGGCCGCGCTCCACGGTAAACCGGACTGCCCTGCCCCGTCAGGCCAGCATGGTCATCCCGGGCCGCCCGTACCAGTAGCCGTTGCAGGGCGGTGCCTCTACCAACCGCAACGGGTCAGTCTCGGGAACCACACCCCGGCGCACCTGATCAAAGCGTTTGACCACCTCATCCATGCCCTGATGTTCCGGGCTCAGGCGTACGGTGCTTACCCCCATACGTTCCATTTCCGGCAACTCCCGCATCAGGTCATAGCGGGAGCCAGACAGAGTGGAGACGCCGTTAATGCGGAACAACTCCTGGCTTTCCCGGGAACGCAACGCCATGCCGTCCGGGTGCTCCAGGCAACGAAACTCGCAGTTGTCCTTCGGCAGGTTGTAGTGGCGGGCGGTAAAGCAACGGGAGGACCAGGCCAGGGGCAGGAAGCCCCAGGAGAACACCTCGGCGGGCAGTTCCAGCCCTTCGGCCATCAATTCCCTGATGAGCTGTTCAAGGGTGTCCTTGCCCAGCTCCACCGGCAGGTTCCAGCCCTGCAGGCCCTGCCTGGCCAGGATTTTCAGGGTGGCGGTGTTGTAGATATTCATGGACGGGCCGGTGATGAACGGAATGTTATTCCGGATGGCCACCTGCAGGGCGCTCTGGTCGTTGGCCTCCACCAGGAACTCATCCTGCTCGCAGAACCGTCGTAGTCGACGCAGGTCAGCTTCCGACTCGATCAGCGTGAGGGTGGAGAGCACCACATCCTTGCCGCAGGCTTTCAGGTCCCGGGCCAGGTCCAGCCAGTCATCCGGCTTCAGCTCGCGCCGTCGTGAACATACTGCCTCGCCCAGATAGATAGTATCCACCGGCCATTCCGCAGCCTTCGCGTAGAAATCAAACACACGTTGTCTGGACCAGAACCACAGGATGGGGCCCAGCGATAACTTCATCATGATCTCAGCACCTTATTTCCACTTGCGATGGTAGGCGCCCAGAGTGGTGAGCCCACCTTCGGACAACCCGGCGAGGGTGGATTGCCAGGCCGGGTCCACGGCGAAATCCGGCCCCCGTTCGAGGCGGTCCAGCGCCTGGCGCCAGGTGCGAGCCACGTCGGCTATGTAGGCCGGGCTGCGCTGGCGACCTTCAATCTTCACAGCGCTGATGCCCAGGGCCTTGAGTTCCGGCAACAGGTCAAGTGTATTGAGGCTTACCGGTTCCTCAATGGCATGATAGACATCCCCTTCAACCTCAAACCGGCCCTTGCACAGGGTTGGGTAACCAGTCGACTCGCCCCGGTCGTAGCGATCGATAAGCACGTCATTGAGGCGGGATTCCAGCCCGCCATCAGTGGTTTCCTCCCATCGCACGGCCTTGGCCGGCGAGCAGGCGCCCTTGCTGTTGGGGGACTCGTCAGTGAGGTAGGACGACAGATAGCACCGCCCCTCCGCCATGATGCACAGACTGCCGAAGGCAAAGACCTCCAGCTCCACCGGGCTGTGCCGGGCCACGCCCTTCACCTGATCCAGGGACAGAACCCGGGGCAGCACGGCACGGCGAATATCAAACATATCCTTGTAGAAATGCAGCGCCTCATAACTGGTTGCGGAGCCCTGGACAGACAGGTGGCGGGGCAGGTCCGGGTAACGGTTCGCGGCGTAATCGAGCAGCCCCATGTCCGCCAGGATAACGGCATCAACCCCCAGGTCGGCGGCCCTGTCAACCGCCGTCAGCCACTGGCGCCAGCCCTGGGGCTGGGGATAGGTATTGATGGCACAGAATACCCGGGCGCCTTTCGAGTGGGCATAGTCGATACCTTCGGCCGCCCGTTTATCGTTGAAATTCAGGCCGGCAAACTGGCGCGCATTGGTGCTGTCACGAAAGCCGAAATAGACGGCATCCGCCCCATTGTCGACGGCTTTCTTCAGGGCCGGCAGACTGCCGGCGGGACAGACAAGTTCCATCAGTGTCCTCCAATAGCTTTGTGCCCCACCCTACCGCCAACCCGCACCCGTCGCATTGATCATTGTCAGCAGGCAGGAGGACCGCCAGCCAGACACAAAAAAACCGGCCACAAGGCCGGTTTCTTTTACTCAATGGCGACAGGATTCAGACCAGGTCCTGATCCGAATTGCGCGCCTTGCGGATGTCACGGGCGACCGCCCGGCAGATCACCCCGAGCACGACCAGGGTGATGGCGGGCCAGACCAGGATATAAGCGCCGTAAACCAGTTCGCTTGTCATTTTGCACCCTCCGGTACCAGGCTGGAAGTATCGTCGGCGGCGGTGTCGTCATAGTCACCGACACGCTCACGGATCAGGTCAAAGTCGAACCGCTCCTTGCTGAACAGCGTCATGACTGTACACACGACCGCGCTGGTGCCATAAGCCGTCAGGGAGGCGACCAGCACCATATAGTCCCGCAGGAAGCCGGTGGCGAAAATGAGCATGGCAATCAGCGTCACCATGGCGGCCAGGAACCCGGCCATGCGACCGAAGAAACCGAACACCATCAGCCCGATAACCACGGCACCACCCACGGAAGCCAGAACCTCGAAGCCGAGTACGGTAACGCCGGTCATTTCCAGCAACTCGAAACGGGCGATACAGAACAGGGCCATGGCAACCGCAACCGACCAGGTAAAGGCCGCATTGCTGACCCGGTCCCAGTAACAGCTAACGATCACCGGGAACACGATGGCCCCCCAGAGCGCGCCCACAAACACCAACATCACCAGTATGTCGAGGGAGAAGCTGGCAAAGATCAGACCCGCTGCCGTGGCCACGATCATGGTGATACGGCCCACCAGCATCATCACTTTGGGATTGGGGTTATTACGGGCGATGTTCTTGCCGTACACATCCGCCATCATGATGGTGGACAGGGCCGACAGGTCGGAATCCGCCGTGGAGGACAGTGACCCGATCACCAGGATAAAGAACAGCCCCACGAACACCGGCGACAGGTAGGTGGACACCATCTGGGGAATCAGGTTGTTCATCTTGCCGTCAATGGGCTCCATACCCACGGACAGGGCCATGAGACCGATCATGCCCAGGCCGATCACAATGGCGCCGTAACCGATGGTGGCGGTCACGAAGGTGGACTTGATGTGTTTCTCACGGACCGCGAACAGCCGCTGGGAAATGGTCTGGTTACCGATGGCGTAGGCCAGGACCGCCACGAAGAAGGGGGCGCCCTGGTGCAGGATGGCTTCCATGGAAAAGAGGTTCGCCTGCTCGTCTGTCAGCCTGCTGAGGCCCTCCACCATGACCGATGGGCCACCAGCGGAAAACAGCACCGCCGGAATGATGATAATGGCAATGGCCATCAGCGCCACCAGTTGGGCAAAGTCCGTGAATACGGAGGCCCGGAAACCGGACGTCAGGGTATAGGCCAGCACACCGACACCGGCGACGAGCACACCCATCTCGAAGGACAGGGGCGACAGTACCGACACCAGCGCGCCTGCTGCGGTGAAGTTCACCATCAGGCTGATGACGCTGCCGAGAATATTGGAACCGGCCAGGATCAGTTGGCTGGAGGCGCCGTGGCGGGCATGGATCAGCTCACCCAGAGTGTGGCCATTGGGGGCCAACTTACGAAAGCGACGGCCGAACGGGTAGATGAACAGGATCATCAGCGCGCCCCAGAGCCCGTAATGGATGGGGCCTGATACGCCGTAGGTATAACCGGATGTGGCGGCAGCATAGAAAGACGCCGCCCAGATCCAGGTGGCGGTCATACTGGCGGCGCCCATGCCGAAACCAACGTGGTGGCCGGCGACCATGAAGCCGGAGGTGTCTTCCCTGTCCTTGCGGATCAGGAGCGTCAGCAGATAGGTGCCGCCATAGAAGGCGGCAAGGAGCAACAATACGGTGATTGTTGAAAACTGGGTGAAGCCGTTCTCGTTCAAATCACTACCTCTTTTTCAAAACGACAGGCGGCCGTCAGCGGCGCGGAACAGTGAAAGTCCGGCCACCAGGCACAGAAGTCTGGAAATTCCCGCTATAACGGGGGCTGCCTCGGGGGCAACGGGAGGGTGGGCGTTTCCGCCCCGGAGTCGAGCTAGCTAAGGAAAGCTAAGGTGAGGCAACAGCTCACAAAGATCTTTAGATGTCATGGTATTTTTTGGTCCTCTTAACCAGAAGCAAAGCAGGCACGGGGGCCGGGACTTGCGTTCAGCCTGGTGACTGACGACCGCTCTGTGGCACACCATACCGGGATTTCGGGCTAATCATCCGGGGCCCCGGATGAGGAGGTGGCAGACCTTACTCCCTAACCTGGAGGAAGTCCACTTTTTAGAGGGCGTAATATTAGTGTACGAACTCATTTCGTTTGGTATGCAGGCTCAAGCCATTAAACGGGCAGGTCTGGCTGTTTTTTTGCAGGGGGGGGATTTTCTGAACAGGAGTCAGGCGGCGGGGCGAGGGGGAGCTTTCTCCGCCGCCACCAGACTTCTCAGGCTAGGAAGTCAGAAAGTCAGGAATTATCAGATAATCCGGGAAAACCGCTGCGAAGCCCCGTCCTTGCGATACCGATCGAAAATCTGGCAAATCGCCCGGATCAGCAACCGACCCGCAGGCTGCACCTGTAGCACCCGCCCGTCATCGGCGATCAGCTCGTCCTGGATCATCGGCTTCAGGCGCTTGAGTTCGTCGGCGAAGTAGTGGTCAAAGTTCTTGCCCCACTCATTGGCGAACCGCTGACGATCCAGCCGGAACTGGCAGATCAGTTGCCCGATCACCCAGCGGCGAATCTGGTCATCCCGGGTCAGCACCACACCACGGACAGTGGCCAGCTCACCCGCATCAATCGCCGCCTCCCAGGCCGGCAGGTCATGGTTATTCTGGAAGTAGGCATCCCGGGTCTGGCCGATGGCTGAGACACCCAGGGAGACCAGGTCACAGTCCGCGTGGGTCGTGTAGCCCTGGAAGTTACGGTGCAGTCGCCCCTCGCGCTGGGCCACCGCCAGGGAATCCTCCGGCCTGGCAAAATGATCCATACCGATGTATTCGTAGCCCGCCTCCAGCAGACGGCTGATGGTGTTATGGAGGATGGTCAGCTTCTCCTGGGGCGTCGGCAGCGTCTCCGCCTGGATGCGTGTCTGGGGATAGAACCGGCCTGGCAGGTGGGCATAGCTGAACACTGACAGTCTGTCCGGCGACATCTCGATGACGGCATCCAGCGTCTCCGCAAAACTCTCCGGTGTCTGGTAAGGCAGCCCGTAGATCAGGTCCAGGTTGATGGAACGGAAGCCGATACGGCGGGCCTCGTTGAGCACCGACTCGGTCATCTCCCGGGGCTGGATGCGGTTGACCGCTTTCTGCACCCGTGGGTTCACGTCCTGCACCCCCAGACTGATGCGGTTGAAGCCCAGCTTCCACAGGGTCGGCAGGGTATCCTCGTCCACCTCCCGGGGGTCAATCTCCACACTGTAATCCCGCTCGTCGCCGGACTGCAGGTTGAACAGCTCGCCGTAGCCTGCCATCAGGTGTTCCATCGCGTCCCTCGGCAGGAAGGTTGGCGTGCCACCACCCCAGTGCAACTGCTGCACCGGTCGATCGGCGCCGAACAGCCCGGACTGCAGGGCGGCCTCCTTTAACAGACGCTCCACATAGGGCATGGCCCTGTCACGCTGTCTGGTGATCACCTTGTTACAGGCGCAGTAGTAGCAAAGGTGCGCACAGAACGGCAGGTGGGTATACAGCGAGATGGCACCGCCGCCGGCACGGCTGAGTTCCGCGGCCCTGGCCATCGTCGCCGGGCCTATGTCCGGCATGAACTCCACCGCCGTCGGGTAGGACGTATACCGGGGGCCGCTCAGGTCGTAACGACGGATCAACGCCTCGTCCCAGATGAACGAAGGCAGGGTGGACTGTGCTGTAGCGAGGGAAGCAGGCATGGCCAGGCACTCAATGTCGGGATAAACGGGAATGGCAGCGCCATTCTAGGCCGTTTGCCTTCGCCGGTTCTTGATCGACGTCAGTTTGCCCGCGCCCCTGAACCACCCTTGTGCCAATGGCGTATGTCCCACTACCTCCCTGGTAATAGGCGACACCGGATCATGGCGAACCTGATACTGATCCTTGGCGACCAGCTCAGCCACAACCTCAGTGCCCTGGAAGGAGCCACCCCCGGCGCAGACCGGATCGTGATGGCGGAAGTCCACGACGAAGCCAGCTACACCAGCCATCACAGGAAAAAGCTGGTGCTGATCTTCAGTGCCATGCGGCATTTTGCCGGGGAACTGGAGCAACGGGGCTTCGATGTCCACTACCATCGCTACGATCCCGACAGTCACGCCCATGGGCTCGAAGACGTTGTCCGGGACCAGTGCCAGCGTCATCCGCCAGCACGGCTGATCACCACCGAGTGTGGGGAGTACCGCCTGGATGAGCAGATCCGGCAATGGCACGGGCGGCTGGGCCTGCCGGTGGAAATCCGCCCCGACTCACGGTTCCTGGCCAGCAAGGACGAGTTTGCCCGCTGGGCCGAAGGTCGCAAGCAACTGCGCATGGAGTTCTTCTACCGGGAAATGCGCCGCAAGACTGGCCTGCTGATGACAGCGGAAGGCGAACCGGAGGGCGGCCACTGGAACTACGACGCCGACAACCGCCGTAAGTGGACCGGCAAGCCCCCGGCCCCCGCGCCTTTCAGGGCGGAACCCGATCACATCACCCGGGAGGTGATCGACCTGGTGGACACCCACTTTGCGGATCACTTCGGCACCACCGACGACTTCCACTTCGCCGTGACCGCCGGGGATGCCCGGGCCGCCCTGGCGCATTTCATCGAATTCGCCCTGCCCTGCTTCGGGGACTACCAGGACGCCATGTCCGACACCGAGGACTGGCTGTTCCACGCCATCCTGTCTCCCTACCTCAACTGTGGCCTGCTGGACCCGATGGACGTCTGCGAAGCCGCCGAACGGGCCTGGTACGACGGCCAGGCTCCCATCAACGCGGTGGAGGGCTTTATCCGGCAGATACTTGGCTGGCGGGAATTCGTGCGCGGCATCTACTGGTTGACCATGCCGGACTACGCCCGGGAAAACCGGCTGGGCAACGATCGGGCCCTGCCCTGGTTCTACTGGACCGGCGACACCCATATGCACTGCATGCACCGGACGATCGACAGCACCCGCCGCAATGGCTACGCCCACCACATCCAGCGGCTGATGGTCACCGGTAATTTCGCACTGCTGACCGGTGTACGCCCGGAGGAGATCTGCGACTGGTACCTGGCGGTGTACGTGGACGCCTATGACTGGGTGGAACTCCCCAACACCCTCGGCATGGTGATGCACGCGGACGGCGGCTACCTGGGATCAAAACCCTATGCCGCCAGCGGCAAGTACATCCACCGGATGTCCGATTATTGCAGCCAGTGCCGCTATCAGGTCAGTGAAACGACGGGGGAGACGGCGTGCCCTTTCAACGCCCTGTACTGGCACTTTATCGATCGGCACCGGGAACAGTTCGGTCAGAACCCAAGAATGAAAATGATGTTCAGGAACTGGCACCGACAGGATGGGCAGCGGCGACGGGAAATCCTGGAAAGGGCGGAATGGCTTCTGGATAACCTGGACGAACTATAACGTACACCAAACCGACATGATTTGGACTATGCTACAGGAGCGCTGACTCAGTCGTGACTGGAGTATGAACCCCACGGTCCGACTGTAATAGGATCATGAAACCAGCGGGAAAGGCCCGCCTGAAAATCGAGTGACTGGGATGCCACACCGCATGAAAATAAGGCTCTGGTGTTTTCTGGTTCTGTACCTTTCCGTGCTGGTCAGCCCCATGACCCACGCCCGGACCCTGAACCTGTATACCTTTCACTCACCGCCCTACCAGGTAAATCCCACCTCCCTGCAGGACCATGCAGGGCCCTTTGGCACAACCGTGGAAACCGTCCGCTGCGTGGCCGGGCGCATGGACTGGGAGACGCAGATTCGTACCGTTCCCCAGAACCGGGCCATCCATGGGCTCCAGAACCACCTGATTGATGGCTACTTCGCGGTGGACGAGTCGGACCTGCTGAACCGCTTTGCCCTGCCCACAGCGCCGGTGGCGCTGGAAAAATGGTACTTCTATTCCCTGGAGCCCATCGACGATTTCAGGGACAGCCGGATCGCCGCCATTGCCGGCAGCAACGAAGCCATCTGGCTGGAGCAGAGCCGCTACGATACCGCCATGACCGTATCCCACCCGGACCAGTTGCTGGCCCTGCTGCACCGGGATCGGGTCGATGTGGTGCTGATGGATGAGCGGGTCATGGAGCTGCAGCGACTCCACGGTCAGGACCCGGACGAACTCCACAGGCGGTTTGTACGGTTCGCTCCGTTAAGCCTCTACGTCACCGTACCCTTTGCCATGGAGCACCCCGAGTTCCTGAACGAATTCAACCGGCATATCGCCGATTGCATGACCGGCGGATTCGACCTCAGCCAGCAGGAAATGAGCCAGATCAGCAACCGGGCGAGGAGCCTGATCAATGAGCTGGCCACCGCCTATCATCTATCAAACTGGCTCGGCAGCCTCGGACCGCCGGCGGAACTGGGTGAGGTACTGGCACTGGACAAGCAATGGCGGGAACTCTCACCGGCCCGGGCTTCCGACAGAGCCGCCGAGATACTCTCTTCAAAGCTGTCCGGCAAACTGGCCCAGTGGCAATACGAGCAGGACGGCATGGTGACGGAAATCATCGTGATGGACACCATCGGCGCCGCGGCGGCCATCAGTGTCCTGACCTCCGACTACTGGCAGGGGGATGAACGCAAGTTCGAGACCATTGCCGGCAAGACCAGTGACACCCTGTACCTGGGACCGGTCCGCTTTGATCCATCCGCCCAGGCGTTCCAGGTGTTCGCCTCGATGCCCGTGGTGGATCCCACCACCAACCGTTTCGTGGGTGGCGTGGCCATCGGCCTGAATATCGAGGAGGCCCTGCGGAGTCCGTACCTGACGCCGGGAAGCACGAACGCCACTCCCGGGGAGTAGTCACTACCGGGGCTTGTCCGCTTTCTCCAGGCGCACCACCCGACCGTTCTTCAGCACCACCACCCGCCGAAACTGGTTGCGCCCGAATTCGTATAGCCACTCCTGGATCGGCACCAACCCCTGAACGGTGCCAGCCTGACGATAGGAACCAGACAGGGTAGACCACTCCACCCGGCTGGACAGGGGTTCGCCACAACGGGCCACCACCTCGAACTCACTGGTGCCCTCGTCGATGGCGGCCGGCGTACAGGGCCCGGGACTGTCCCCGGCAAAGCCATACCCCAGGGTGTCTTCCCGCTGCAGCTTGCCGTTGCGGAACTCGAAACGGCGAACAAAGTGACGGGGCCCGCGGTTGTAGTACCAGTGCTCCATCTCTTCCACCACGCCAACCCCGGGGATGGTGGCGGACGGATAGGTCGCGATGTAGTCAGGTTCGCCACAGCTCTCCTCCACTTCCACCGGCCAGTCGCCAATATCCACCAGCGACGCGCCGCAGCGTACCGAAGCGGAGGCGAACAGGGGCAGAGCCAGCATCAGCAGCCCCGCCATCACACCGCCATGCCACCAGCATCCATGACACTCCATCGTTCCGCTCCCTTTCGTGGCCATTGTTACCGAAACCATAACGCAACTGCCCTGCCCCGGTCGTTTCCGGGAGGTAAAAGTCAGGTAAACACCGCCTGTCGCTACGGAGGCCCCTCCTCACAGGCCAGCACCAGCGCCCAGAACTCGGAAAAGTCATTGACCACCACATCCGGCTTGTGGGGGTGCTTGTGGGTGCCGGGAAAAATCTTGTTCAACCAGGGCAGGTCCCATTGGGCCCCATTGAAGAACACCGAGGTCAGCCCCGCCCGCTTGGCGGAAATCACGTCGGTGGTGCTATCGCCCACGTACCACACGCTGGGGTCCGGCGGATAGTCCAGCTTCTGGATGGCCAGCAGCAACTGGTCCGGATGGGGCTTGCGCAGGGGCGTGTCGTCGCCACACACATCCACGTCGAACAGCTCGGTCCAGCCGGTGCCCTCCACGGCGGCCAGCTCATTCTCGAAGAACTCCCGGTCGCGGTTGGTGATCACGCCCACCTGGATATCCAGCTTTCGCAGCCCTTCCAGAACATCCCGTACCCGGGGCTCGAAGGCCTTTACAGTGCCGTAATGCTCCCGGTAGTGCCGGTTAAACACCTTGTGGGCCATCTGCTTGGCCTCCTGGTCGTCCCCGAACAGCACCTCAAAGATATCGGTGCGGGAGATCTTGCGGTCGGCACGGACCTTCGGGTGCAGGCGGGCGAATTCGCGGACATAGGCCACCAGGCGGGCATCCTCCGGTGTCTTGCTGTCCTCCGGTGCCAGCATGCGGTCGGTGAGCCCCAACTCGGAGAATTCCGGCAGCATGTCATCCACCGCGTGGTACATGGCATCCAGGGTATCCACCAGGGTGGCGTGCCAGTCGAACAGCACCACCGCCGGGCGGATCAGCTTCACCACCGCCGGGTGCCAGTCCGCCTCGATACGGGGTTCCGGTCGCTCCGGCGGCGGGAAGGGGCGCGGCCGGGCTTCCGCCGGAGTCATGTCGAAACACTCCGGCTGGCGTCGTTCCAGCAGCGCCAGCAGGTCCATCAGGTCCTCGAAGCTGTCCAGGATCGCCGCCGGGGCGTCCCGGTGGCTGAACCAGCTGTCGATACGCCCCGGCTCCCAGTTGGCGCCGTTGTAGAACACCCCGGACACCCCCGCCTTGTTGGCGGTGAGCATGTCCACGTAGCTGTCCCCCACGTACCAGGCCCGGTCGTCCAGGGGCAGGTCCAGCTTCTCCAGTGTCTTCAGGATCACCTGCGGATCCGGCTTGTACTCGGTGACATCATCCGCACACACGGTGGCATCGAACAGGTTGGCCCAGCGGCCCTCGTCCACGGTCAGCAGTTCCTTGTCGAGGAATTCCCGGTTGCGGTTGGTGGACACCGCCAGCTTGATGCCCATGCGCTTCATGGCGCTCAGGTACTCGTAGGCCCCGGGCTGGAAGGGTTTCACCTGGCCGAAGTATTTCCGGTAACACTCATTGTAGGCCTTGTGGGCAATAAGCTTGGCGTCCCGATCATCGCCGAAGATGGCATTGAAGATATCCGTGCGGCTGACACGACGCTCCGCCAGGATACGCGGGTGCAGGCGCCGGAAGATGCGGATGTAACGTACCAGGCGGGCATCATCCTGAGTGCGGCACCGGTCCTCGGGCAGCAGCCGCTCCACCAGCCCCAGGTCCTCCAACTGGGGCAGCATTTCCTCCATGGCACTGAACATGGCGTCGTGGGTATCCACCAGGGTGCCATGCCAGTCAAAAATCAGTACCGACGGGGGTGGCAGGCAATCGCTGAATCTCGCCATCCAGGGGGCCTCCTCTGCTCTTGCGGCGGTTTCCTGAGCCGAACCCGGGAACCGGACGTAAAGGTCTGGTGTCTTTCAGTAAAACCTAACACGGCCCGATGCACAAAAAAGCCCGTCTCCCCAGCAAAATCTGCCCGGTCTGCCATCGCCCCTTCCGGTGGCGACGCAAGTGGGCGCGGGACTGGTATCGGGTGCGGTACTGCAGTGAGCGCTGCCGCCGACACAGGAAGAGCACCCAATGACCACTGTCGTCTGGTTCAAACGGGACCTCCGGACCCACGACCATGGCCCCCTGCTGGCCGCCGCCGAACGTGGGCGTCCGGTCATTCCCCTGTATGTGGTGGAACCGGGCTACTGGCAGCTACCGGATACCAGCGACCGTCACTGGGGCTTCATCCGGGAATCCCTGGTGGACCTGGGCCGTCAGCTCCGAGCCCTGGGCAGCCGCCTGGTGGTCATGCACGGTCCGGTCCTGGACGTACTGGAAACTCTCCATGCCCACTATGGGATCGGCCGCATCTTCTGTCATCAGGAGACCGGCGGCCAATGGACCTTTGACCGGGACCGTGATGTGATCCGCTGGTGCCAGGCCTACGGCATTGAGTTCCGGGAATGGCGGCAGTTCGGCGTGGTCCGTCGGCTACCGGACCGGGACCAGTGGGACACCCGCTGGCAGGACCTGATGGGGCAGCCGGTGACCGCCGCTCCCGATACCCTGCCGATGCCGGAAGACAGGCTGGCGGACTGGCCCGACAGCCGCAGCCTGGCCGCCCCGGAGGTCAGCCACCGGCTCCCCTGCCCGGACCGCCAGACCGGCGGCAGCACCCATGGTGACCATTTGCTGGCGTCATTTCTCGAGCGGCGTGTGGTGGGTTACCAGTATCGGATATCCAGTCCCACGACGGCCACCCGCAGCTGTTCACGACTCAGCCCCCATATTGCCTACGGCACCGTCAGTCTGCGGCACATCTATCAGCAGGCCAGGGCAACGGCCACGCACCCGGGCACCCTGCCCCGCAAGGAGAAGAGTCTGCGCAGCTTCCGCTCGCGCCTGCACTGGCACTGCCACTTTATCCAGAAGCTGGAGGACGAGCCGGAACTGGAATTCCGCGCCATTCACCGGGACCTGGAGAAGCTCAAGGATGGTCCCGGTGAACCGGAGCGCCTACAGCGCTGGCAGGAAGGGATGACCGGCTGGCCGCTGGTGGATGCCTCCATGCGGGCCCTGAAGCACGGCGGCTGGATCAACTTCCGCATGCGGGCCATGCTGATGGCGGTGGCCAGCTACCAGCTCTGGCTGCACTGGCGGGAGCCGGCTCTGCACCTGGCGCGGCTGTTCACTGACTTCGAGCCCGGCATCCACTACCCACAGGTACAGATGCAGTCGGGCCTGACCGGCATCAACGCCCTGCGGATCTATAACCCGGAGCGCCAGAGTACCCGGCTGGACGCCGATGGCACCTTTATACGCCAGTGGCTGCCGGAACTGGCGGGAGTACCGGACGACCTGATCCATACCCCCTGGCTGATGTCACCCCGCCAGAGGCAACGCTATGGCGGAAACGACTACCCGGCTCCGGTCTGCGACCACGAGCAGGCCGCCCGGGAAGCCCGTCGGGCCATGGGCCGTTTTCTGGCGGAGCACGTCAGGCCCGGGGAAACCGAGCGGGTGCTGGCCCGTCACGGCAGCCGCAGGGGGCCGGTGCAGCGTCGCCCCGGCCGGCCCCGCGGGCAGGCCGATGACGACCATGGGCAACTGTCCCTGTTCAGTGACGGGGATGCCTGACCGGGACTTCCGGTTACCCGGTGTTCTTGCTACTCTCGCCACTGGCCCGGGCGACAAGCCGCCCGGCACCGGATTCCAAAAACAACACCGACACTGGCTCCAACCCCGGGCGTGATCCCATGAACTGGTCCATGCTGCTTCCTTATGATGTCTCACCGCTGACGATCCTGGCGTACCTGCTGGTCGCTGTCGGCTACCTGTGGGCCTTCCGCACGCTGCCCCGTCAGGAACGTCCGGGCCTGTTCCGCGTGTCGGTATTCTTCCTCGGCCTGCTGATGTGCTATGCGGTGATGCAGACCCGGTTCGACTACTACGCCCAGTACATGTTCTTTATCCACCGGGGCCAGCACCTGGTGCTCCATCACCTGGGGCCCGTGCTGATTGCCCTGTCGAACCCGCTGCCCATCCTGCGCTTCTGGCACCAGCGGCTGGCCCCCTACCTGGGCACCTGGGCCCTGATGCCGGTCCGCCTGACCTACAATACCCTGCAGCAGCCCCTGATCGCCGCCTTCCTGTTCGCCGGGCTGGTGTATTTCTGGCTCTGGCCCGCCATCCATTTCGACGCCATGCTCAGCCGCAACCTGTACTGGGTGATGAACTGGAGCATGCTGCTGGATGGTCTGCTGTTCTGGTGGTTGATCTTCGACCCCCGGTCCCCCCACGACACCCGGTCCCTGGGATACGGCAAGCGCATCCTGCTGCTGGTGCTGGTGGGCGTGCCACAGATGGTGCTGGGGGCCTGGATCGTGTTCAATCGTGGCATGGTCTACGACGTCTACGAGGTCTGCGGTCGCGCCTGGCCCATGTCGCCGGAGGACGACCAGCTCATCGGCGGCGTCCTTACCTGGATACCGCCCGCCATGATGAGCATCATCGGCATCCTGATCATCCTGTCCCGGGCCATGAAGGATGACCGCCCAAAACCAGGGCCAGCCACCCTGGAAGGAGCAACCCAATGAACCGGTTCAAGATGACACTGGCCGCCGGCCTGACCCTGCTGCTGGCCGGCTGTTTCGGATCCGAGCAAAGCTGGAACGCCAAGGAAATTGACGGCCTGATGCCGGAGCTGGCCTTTACCCTGACCCGCAGCGACGGCGAGACCGTGACCGCGGACAACTACCAGGGCCAGGTCCGCCTGCTGTTCTTCGGCTTCACCAACTGCCCGGATGTCTGCCCCACCACCATGGCCAGGCTTAGCCAGGCGATCAAGGCCATGCCCGACGAGTTGCAGGACGAGGTCACGCCCCTGTTTGTCAGCGTCGATCCCCAGCGGGATACGCCGGAAAAACTGGGCGACTATGTCAGCTTCTTCAACGATCGCACCGTGGGCCTGACCGGCGACGAAGCCGCCCTGCGGGACCTGGCCAAGCGCTATCGCACCACCTTCGGTTACGACGAACCGGACGACCGGGGCAACTATAATGTCTCCCATAGCTCGGCGGTCTATGTGTTCGATGGGCAGGGCGAGGCCCGCCTGCTGCTGCGCCCGGACCTCTCGGCCGAACAGATCACCCAGGACCTGACGCAACTGGCCCGGGACCAGCGCTCCTGAGGGCACGGGCGTGCGGGTTGTGAACCCCCACGACATAACCCTGTCACACCCGTAATGTCACATCGGTCTCCGGTGGTTCACAATATCCAACCGGAGTTACCGGGCCCACGAACTGAACTGACCGACGGTAACCCGTTCGCTTGCCCTTGCGTCATTGAGGGCCAGGGAAGTCCGAAGTGTTAGGGAGATGTGCCCGCTATGCGCCGTTCCATCCGCTCAAGCCTGTTCCTGCTGGTTACCCCCTTTGCCTTGACCTTTACCCTGGTAGCCTGGGTGGTGAGCAGCAAGATCGGACCATGGCTGGCGCAACCACTGATCGCCAATTGTGGTGACAAGGGCTATTCCGAGTGGTTCTGCAGCCTGCAGGCCGGCCTGATGCCGTGGCTGTTACTGGGTGCGGGCATCCTGATCCTGCTGTCCGTTACCGCCATCCTCTCCCTGGGTCTGTTCCGGGCCCACCTGCGGGAACTGCAGCAGGACGTGCTGGAATTCCAGAAGGGTCACCGCGGCAGGCTCTCTGCCGACGCCCCCTGGGAAATAGCCTCCCTGACCCAGTTGCTGGACCGGATCCTGCAGTCCGGCGCCGACCATCGGACCGATGATGGCCGCCCCATGCGAGGGTCGGACGCGCTGCGGGATGGCCCGGACCATCCGGAACCCGACCGCAGGACCGCACCAGCCAGTCAACCGTCGCCGTCGCCCGGAGCGGAAGTCAGCCGGTCCACATCACGCCCTCTTCACCAGCCCGAGCCACAACCCTGGCAGCAGCCTGAGCCGGCCCCACACCCCGACCCCGAAGATGTGGAGGATCTGGAGGTATCCCTGGAAGAACTGGACGCCGATATCGAAAAGGCCCTGAACGAATCTCCCGGGCCCGAGCCTGCGCCGGAAACCATGCCAGAACCGGAGCGCAAGCCCGAACCACGACGGACAGAGTCTCCGGCGGCCAACCGGCAACCTGCCCCCGGCAGTGCATCCGGCCCCAGCGATACCCCACCGGCAACGGCAGAGGCCGAGGAATCACCAGCCGCCGGTCGGAAAAACCTGGCCTTCCCGACCCGTAAATGCCGCAAACTGATCGCCATGCTGGGGCATCGCTACCCGGATGTGAATTTCGAACTGATTACCGACGTGCCGGAAAGCGATCCCTGGACCATACGGGAAGCGGAACTCACCGAAGTCTTTGGCCAGTTGCTGGACAACGCCGGCAAGTGGGCAAAGTCCCAGGTCAATATCTTCCTGGCCATCAAGGGCAATATGCTGGTGTTTGGCGTGGCGGACGACGGCCCCGGCGTCGACCCGACATTAATGCCCCACCTGGGAGAGGCAGGATTGCAGGGCAGCGGCGATCAGCCCGCCGGCGACGGTCTGGTGGCCGTGCGCCGGACACTGGACGCCCACGGCGGCTCCCTGGCCTTCGACCGCAGCCGCCTGGGTGGCCTGGAAGTCATCGCCGCCATTCCCGGGTCGCCACTGCCCCGACACGTCAGTTCGAAAGGGCTGTACCACTGAGGGCCGTACCACTGGATAGTGCCGTAAAAACAACGCGCCCCCGGAAAACGATCCTTTGCCTGACCACGGCGGTGTGGTACATATAGCGTCCAACTGTTTCGGTTCCAAACCCTTTTAATCACGACGCCAGGTTATCGATCCGTGTCCTCCAGCCACCTCTCCCAATCGCCCTGCCGACTGCTCGCCCTGCTGGTGCTGCTGTCAGGGTTTATTGTCTGGGGTGCCGCGGATCGACTGTCCCAGGGCAGCGACCAGCACTTCCAGGCCGCGGGCATGGAAGAGAGCCTGTCCTACATTGCCCATGGCGATGACAGCCCGTCCGATCCGCCCCCGGACGCGGCTCCCGCCAAGTGGCCATGGTCACTGTTACCGACCGGACAGCATACCCCCTGCGTCGAGTGCGATATTCCCGGGGCGCGGCTCCTCAGCGGTCCCGGATTACCACGGGCCCCACCCGCCTGACGACACTCCAACACCGGACTATGCTAATAGCTGGATAGACGGCTCGAATGAGGCCGGTCTTGTCCCGTCGCTTCGTCCGGCCCATTCAAAGCTACTCCAAAAGCCTTTACAGAAGGAGGTCATACCATGGCCTTTCGTAAACTGCTGATCGCCAACCGCGGCGAGATAGCGGTGCGGATCGCCCGCGCCTGCCACGAGCTGGGCGTGCGATCCGTTGCCATCTACTCGGAAGCGGACAAGTATTCGCTCCACGTCAAAAAGGCCGATGAGGCCTACCGGATCAGCCAGGACCCGCTGTCCGGCTACCTCAACCCGCACCACATCGTGAACATGGCGGTGGAAACCGGCTGCGACGCCCTGCATCCCGGCTACGGCTTCCTGTCCGAAAACGCTGAACTGGCAGCGATCTGCAAACAACGGGGCATCGCCTTTGTCGGCCCCTCGGCGGAGGCCATCGGCGCCATGGGTGACAAGACCCGCGCCCGCCAGACCGCCATCGCCGCCGGCGTGCCCGTTACCCCGGGTTCTGAAGACAACCTTACCGATGTCGAGGACGCCGTCCGCCAGGCGGAGGACATCGGCTACCCAGTCATGCTCAAGGCCACCTCCGGCGGTGGCGGTCGGGGCATCCGCCGCTGCGACAACGAGAAGGAACTGCGGCAGAACTACGAACGGGTGATCTCGGAAGCCACCAAGGCCTTCGGCAGCGCCGAGGTGTTCCTGGAAAAGTGCATCATCGAACCCCGCCACATTGAGGTGCAGATACTCGCCGACCATCAGGGCAACGTGGTGCACCTGTACGAGCGGGACTGCTCCATCCAGCGCCGTAACCAGAAGCTGATCGAGCTGGCACCCTCCCCGCAACTGGAAGACAGCCAGCGGGAATACATCGGTGAGCTGGCCCGCAAGGTGGCGGCCCAGTGCGGCTACGCCAACGCTGGCACCGTGGAGTTCCTGCTGGACCACGACGGCAGCTTCTACTTCATGGAAATGAACACCCGGGTGCAGGTGGAACACACCATCACCGAGGAAATCACCGGCATCGATATCATCAAGGCGCAGATCCGCATTGCCCAGGGGGAACCCTTGTGGCTGAAGCAGGAGGATATCTCCTACCGGGGCTTTGCCGCCCAGTTCCGGATCAACGCCGAAGACCCGAAGAACGGCTTCCTGCCCAGCTTCGGCCGCATCAGCCGCTACTACTCCGCTGGCGGCCCGGGGGTGCGTACCGACGCCAACATGTACACCGGTTACGAGATTCCGCCCTACTACGACTCCATGTGCGCCAAGCTGATTGTCTGGGCCATGGACTGGCCGGAGCTGATCGCCCGCTCCCGTCGGGCCCTGAACGACATGGGCATCTACGGTGTGCAGACCACCATTCCCTACTACCAGCAGATCCTGGGTCACCCGGACTTCCAGGGCGCCAACTTCAATACCGGCTTCGTGGAACGCAACCCGCAACTGCTGGAGTACAGCTCCAAGACCCGCCCTGAATCCATCGCCACGGCGGTTGCCGCCGCCATCGCCGCCCAGGCGGGTCTGTAACCGAATTCCGGAGAGAGATCATGAGTAAACGCAAGATTCACATTACCGACGTTATCCTGCGGGACGCCCATCAGTCACTGATCGCCACCCGCCTGCGCACCGAAGACATGCTGCCAGCCTGCGAATGGCTGGACCAGGCCGGTTACTGGTCCCTGGAATGCTGGGGCGGCGCCACCTTTGACGCCTGCGTGCGCTTCCTGAAGGAAGACCCCTGGGAGCGCCTGCGCACCCTGCGCAAGGCCCTGCCCAACACCCGCCTGCAAATGCTGCTGCGGGGCCAGAACCTGCTGGGTTACCGTCACTATGGCGACGACGTGGTGGAAGCCTTTGTCGCCAAGGCCGCCGAGAATGGCATGGATGTGTTCCGCATCTTCGACGCCCTCAATGACGTGCGCAACCTGGAGACCAGCATCCGCGCGGTCAAGAAGGCCGGCAAGCACGCCCAGGGCACCCTGTGTTACACCGTCAGCCCCGTGCATACCGTGGATGCCTACCTGGAACAGGCCAAGGCCATGGCCGACATGGGCGCCGACAGCATTGCCATCAAGGACATGGCCGGCCTGCTGGCGCCGGAGGTCACCGCCGAACTGGTGGGCCGCCTGAAGAAGGAACTGACCCTGCCGGTATTCCTGCATTCCCACGCCACCTCCGGCATGGCGCCCATGTGCCAGTGGGCGGCCATGGAAGCCGGCGTGGATCATATCGACACCGCCCTGTCCGCCTTCGCCGGCGGCACCAGCCACCCGCCCACGGAATCCCTGGTGGCGGCCCTGCATGATGCCGGTTACGAGACCGGCCTCAACCTGGAACTGCTGGACAAGGCCACCCGCCACTTCCGCGAAGTGCGCAAAAAGTACCACCAGTTCGAGAGCGACTACAACGGCGTGGACACCGGGGTGCTGCTGTCCCAGGTGCCCGGCGGCATGATGTCCAACCTGGCCAACCAGCTCAAGGAACAGGGCGCCCTGGACCGCATCCAGGATGTGTTCGAGGAAATCCCCCGGGTGCGCAAGGACCTGGGCTATCCGCCGCTGGTCACCCCCACGTCCCAGATTGTGGGCACCCAGGCGGTGATCAACGTGCTGTCCGGCAAGCGCTACGACACCATCACCAACGAGGTGAAAAAGTATCTGCAGGGCTGGTACGGCAAGGCACCGGCGGACGTGGACCAGGAACTGCAACGCCGCGCGGTGGGCTCCGAGGAACTGATCACCGAACGCCCCGCCAACCTGATCCCGAAAGAGTTCAAGGACCTGGGCAAACAGGTGGGCGACCTGGCGGAAACCGAGGAAGACGTACTCACCTACGCCATGTTCCCGGACCAGGCCCGTGGCTTTCTGGAACAGCGCCGTGACGGCACCCTGCAGCCGGAAGCCCTGGAACCGGTCCCCGGCAAGGGCGGCGGAGGCCCGATCTCCACCCAGTTCCAGATCACGGTGCACGGCGAGAGCTATGACATTCACGTCACCGGTGCCAACCCGGTGGAGGAATCCCGCCGGCGCTTCTATATGACCGTGGACGGTGTGCCGGAGGAGATTGAGCTGGAGTCCACCGGCCAGGAGGGAGGCTCCACCGCCAGCGGTCGCAGCAAGGCCACCAGCCAGGGCCACGTCACCACCAGCATGCCGGGCAATATCGTGGATGTGCTGGTCAAGGAAGGCGACAGCGTGTCCGCCGGCGATCCGGTACTGGTGATCGAGGCCATGAAAATGGAGACCGAGGTCAAGGCCACCGTCGGCGGTACCGTCCAGGCCGTCCATATCAAGAAAGGCGACCGGGTGGCCCCCGGCGAAACCCTGATCGAGATCGAATAATCCCCGCCCGCCCCGGCTACGGCCGGGGCTTTTTCCCGGAGTAGACAAAGAATGAAGAAACACCTGTTGTTGCCGGCAGCCGGACTGCTGTCGGCCTCCGGCCAGGTATGGGCCGCTCCCGCCTCCGAGGCACTGTCCCTGATCCATCATCCCGTCGGTTACCTGGCCATTGCCATCTTCGTGCTGGCCTATGTGCTGGTGATGCTGGAAGAGAAGATCCACCTGGCCAAGTCAAAGCCCATGTTGCTGGCCGCCGGCCTCATCTGGGTGCTGCTGGCCATCGTCTATCGCCAGGCCGGCCTCAATGGCGAGGTGGAAGACGCCATCCGCCACAATTTCCTGGAGTACGCCGAGCTGTTTTTCTTCCTGTTGGTGGCGATGACCTACATCAACGCCATGCTGGAGCGGGGCGTGTTCGACCAGTTGCGCCTCTGGCTGCTGGGTCGTGGCTTCGGCTACCGCCGCCTGTTCTGGATCACCGGCACCCTGGCGTTCTTTATCTCACCGGTGGCGGACAACCTGACCACCGCCCTGATCATGTGCGCCGTGGTCATGGCGGTGGGTCGTGACAGCCCGACGTTCGTCTCCCTGTCCTGCATCAACATCGTGGTGGGGGCCAACGCCGGGGGCGCCTTCAGCCCGTTTGGTGATATCACCACGCTGATGGTCTGGCAGAAGGGCATCCTGCCGTTCCAGGACTTCTTCCGGCTGTTCCTGCCCAGTGCCGTGAACTTCCTGGTGCCGGCTGCCCTGATGCACCTTGCCCTGCCCGGCGGTCAGCCAATGCCACCGGAAAACCGCAGCAGCGTGCTTCGACCGGGCGGACTGGTGATCTGCGGCCTGTTCCTGGCCACCATCGCCACCGCCATCAGCTTCCACCAGTTCCTGCACATCCCGCCGGTGTTCGGCATGATGACCGGACTGGCCTACCTGAAGATCTTTGGCTACTTCCTCAAACGGCATGAGGAATACCAGTGGCAGGACTCCTCGGAAACCCCGCCCGGCGACACCTCCAGTGAGCACGGCTTTGATGTGTTCGCCCACATCGCCCGTTCCGAGTGGGATACCCTGTTCTTCTTCTACGGGGTGATACTCGCTGTGGGTGGCCTGGGCTTTATCGGCTACCTGGGGCTGATGTCCAATACGCTGTACGTGGACCTGGGGCCCACCGCGGCCAATGTCATGATCGGCGTGATCTCGGCGCTGGTGGACAACATTCCGGTGATGTTCGCGGTACTCACCATGAACCCGGACATGCCCGACCTGCAGTGGCTGCTGGTCACCCTGACCGCCGGTGTGGGCGGCAGCCTGCTGTCCATCGGCTCCGCTGCCGGTGTCGCCCTGATGGGCCAGGCCCGGGGCCAGTACACCTTCTTCAGCCACCTGAAGTGGACCCCGGCCATTGCCCTGGGCTATGCCGCCAGTATCTGGGTACACTTCCTGGTGAACGGATAGAAAGCCGATGAACCCGTCCCCGGCCCTCAGCGATGGATCCCGCTATCGCTGAGGGCCCGGGGCCATTCCCGGAGGTTGTAATGAAGATTGGCGAAGTGGCGGCGAAGGCCGGCATTCCGGTGGAAACCGTACGCTACTACGAAAAGATCGGCCTGCTGCCGCCACCGGAGCGACAGGCCAATGGCTATCGCCGCTACCGTCAGTCCCACCTGGACCGGCTGCTGTTTATTCGCCGCTGCCGCAACCTGGACATGGCCCAGGATGAAATCCGCGAGCTGGTGCGCCTGGCGGACCAGCCGGACGCGGATTGCAGCGAAGTGGACGCCCTGCTGGCCCGACACCTGGAACACGTACGCCAGCGGCTGGCGGAACTGCACCAGCTGGAGGACACCCTGGCGCAGCTCCAGCAGGCCTGTTCCGAGGGTCGCACCGTGGCCGAATGTGGCATCCTGGGCGGGCTTTCCGATGCCCTGGACGCCGATCTTCCACAGGACAGCCACAACCATATTCCGGGCAGTCACGGCACCCGATAGAAAATCCGGCCCACCTGCTTGACCCTGTAGCTACTACAGGCCTTGTAATGACCATAATCAACGAACAGGAGGTCATTATGAGCAGTTGCTGTTCCGCCCCGGAGCCAAAAACGCCCTCACCGGGATTCCGCCGTGCCCTCTGGGTCGCCCTGTGGGTGAACCTGACCATGTTCGTGGTGGAAGGTATTGCCAGTTTCCAGTCCGGGTCCGTGTCACTGATGGCGGACGCCATCGACTTCTTCGGTGACAGCGCCAACTACCTGCTGTCCCTGTCGGTGCTGTCCATGGGCATGCTCTGGCGTGGCCGGGCGGCCATGGTCAAGGGTGTCACCATGACGGTGTTCGGGCTCGCGGTACTGGCTCGGGCCATCTGGGTGGCCCAGAGCGGCATTACCCCGGAGGCCATCACCATGGGTACGGTCGGCTTCCTGGCACTGGCCGCCAACGTCTCCGTCGCCTGGATCCTGTTCCGCTACCGCAGTGGTGATTCCGACATGCGCTCGGTCTGGCTGTGCAGTCGCAACGACGCCATCGGCAACGTCGCCGTGATGATCGCCGCCCTGGGCGTCTTCGGTACCGGCACCGCCTGGCCGGACCTGCTGGTGGCGGCGGTTATCGGCAGCCTGGCGGTCACCTCGGGCATCAGCGTGGTGCGCCATGCCCGCAGCGATATCAGCGATGCCCGCCTGAGCCACGGGCATTCCCACTGAGACCTTTGACGACGGGCAAAAACCGATCGGGGTGGGTATGATGGAACGTTCAATGCCACCACGGCATGGCGCCATCCACCCCCTCAAACAAGAAGGTACCAGGCGATGACCAAAGCTATCCGATTTTCCCAGACCGGCGGTCCCGAGGTCCTGACACTGGAGGACATCCCGCAACCGGAACCGGGCCCCGGTGACATCCTCGTCAGCAACCGGGCCATTGGCCTGAACTATATCGAGATCTACTTCCGCTCCGGTGTGTATCCGGTGCCCTCGCTGCCCTCCGGTCTGGGCACGGAAGGCGCCGGCGTGGTGGAAGCGGTCGGTGCTGACGTGACGGACTTCCGGGTGGGTGACCGGGTGGCCTATGCCCAGGCGCCCCTGGGTTCCTACGCCGAGCAGCATGTGCTGCCCGCCGAAAAGGCCATTCGCATCCCCGATGAAGTGGACTTTGAAACCGCCGCAGCCACCATGCTCAAGGGCCTGACGGTCCAGTACCTGCTGCGCCAGACCTACCCGGTGAAGTCCGGCGAAACCATTCTGTTCCACGCCGCCGCCGGCGGCGTCGGGCTGATCGCCTGTCAGTGGGCCAGGGCCCTGGGGGTCAAACTGATCGGTACGGTAAGCGGCCCGGAGAAGGCAAAGCTGGCCATGGATCATGGCGCCTGGGCCACCATCAACTACAAGGAAGAGAATATCGTCGAACGGGTCCGTGACCTTACCGACGGTGAGATGGTGCCAGTGGTTTACGACTCCGTGGGCAAGGACACCTGGGAAACCTCCCTGGACTGCCTGCAGAAACGCGGCCTGATGGTCAGCTTCGGCAACACCACCGGCCCTGTGAGCGGCGTCAACATCGGCATCCTCAACCAGAAGGGCTCCCTGTTCGTCACCCGCCCCAGCCTGGCCGGCTACGCCGACAGCCGCCCACGTTTTGAGGCCATGGCTGGCGAACTCTTCGAAATGCTGGCCAGTGGTGCCATCAAGGCCGACATTAACCAGCGCTTCCCGCTGGCGGACGCCGCTAAAGCCCATGAGGCGCTGGCGAGTGGGCAGACCACCGGATCGACAGTGCTCCTACCCTGATCGCAATGAAAGACGGGAGCCTGCCGGCTCCCGTCACCAATCACACTGGGTAAATGCCTGCTGATCGGCATGGCTCTTCGATAAATCGTGTTTTTGAGTGTTCATAGCACCGAAAAAGGCACTTTTTCAAAGAGCCACCTGCCCCCACCTACTCCGCCAACTCCCGATCAACCGCCTGCTGAACCTGCCGGAAAAAGGCCAGGCGCTCTGCCCCATGGGTACCGCCCTGGCGATCAGAGGCCTGCGGCCAGTTGCTGTTGGAGGCGATGACCAGGTTCCGCTGCGGGTCGATGAAAATACTCTGGCCAAAGATCCCCCTAGCCATGAACGCCCCATCGTCCAGCGTCCACCACTGGTAGCCGTAACCGTAGTCCGGCTGGTCGGTCTCCGCCTGCGTACTGGTGGCCTGGGCCAACCAGCCGTCGGGCAATACCGGCTCGCCATCAACCAGGCCGCCACCCAGGATAAACAGCCCAAACCGGGCAAAGTCGCGGGTGGATGCCTGGATGCAACAACCGCTGATCTCATGCCCCGTGGACCCCAGCAGCCAGCTGGCATCCTGTTCCATGCCGAAGGGTTTCCAGACTTTCTCGGACAGGTAGTCCGACAGGGTCTTGCCGGTGGCGGAGCTGACCAGCACGCCAATCAGGTTGGTTTCGCCGGTCTTGTAGACCCACTTGGTCCCCGGGGGCGCTTCCGCTTCCAGCTGGCGCATATAGCTCACGGTGACATCGACGCCCGGTTCTGCATCGTGGGTATTGAACTGCGCCACATCGGATTGCGGGTCCGCGTAGTCCTCATTCCAGGCCACGCCGGATGTCATGGTCAGCAACTGCCGGATGGTGACATTGTCATAGGCCGAGCCCTGGAGGTCCGGAATATACGCCGACACCTTGTCTTCGAGACTGTCGATATACCCGTCCTTCAGGGCGGCGCCGACCAGTGTGGAGGTAAACGACTTGGCCACCGAGAAACTGGTCCAGCGCCCCTCCGGACCGAAGTCCAGGCCATAACGCTCCAGCCGCACCTTGCCGTCCTGCACGATCAGCAGCGCGGCGGTGCGCTGGGATTCCATAAAGGCATCAACGTCCGCATCCAGTTCGATCGGTTTCCCTTCGGGTAACGGAAAGGGATTGTCACCCGCCTCGATGACGTGGGATTTGGACAGCAGGGGCACCCGGTCCATGGCGCGGAACACCGCATCCCGTTGTGAGGTTTCCCAGAAAAGCACATTGGTATCAGTCGGCATATTCAACACCAGCCGGCGCATGTCCTTGTCCGCCGTTGCCCAGAATACACCGCACGCCAGTGCGATCAGAACCACGACGGAAACCATCCATTTTTTCATAAGACGCTACTTCTTCTGTTTTATTGTAGTTGAGACCCCGGAGGGCCGGAACGAACCCGATCAACGGGTTACAGGGCAAGCGTCGGTTTACCACCGCTTACCGAAAAAGGGACTCTACCGGTGCGCCAGCGCGTAGTCGATGGCTGCACGCACCGCCGCAACCTGGGCAGCATTGCACTGGTCCGGGGTTGCATGGGGGCTGTCGGGGTAGACCTCGGTGGTGGTCCGGAAAGGGGCGCTGGTCATGCTGGCGCACAGGCCCAGCTGCGAGAGCGGGTACCGGATAACGCCCCGGGCGGCAGTGGGTGTGCCGAGGATCTCACCGCGATCGTCGGCCGGCGCGATATGGGTGATCGGCTCCACCGCCGCCAGCACCGCCTGCTGGAAATCCGGGGTCGGGTGCTCGGTATCATCCACCAGATAGAAACCATCGGGAATGCTGCCCGGCTCGTACAGCTTGCCGTCCCGGGCTGCCAATGCGGGCTGGAACTCGGATTCGTCAGTATCGGTGGTTTCGTGCAGGTCGATGTGCATCAGCACCCGGTCGCGGATCGGTGCCACCAGATCCATCAGGGCCGCCGACTCCCCCGCTGGACTGTCCGCCCGGAACGACCGGTTCGGGTCCACCGTATCCGGGTTCCAGCGATGGATACGTTCGTAGGCCCAGGGGCTGACACAGGGCGCGACCAGCCAGTTGACCCGGTCGGCATACTCTTCCCCATGCTGCTCCATAAACCGCAGCGCGCCGTGGACACCACTGGTTTCATAGCCATGCACCCCACCGGTGACGAGCACCACCGAAAGTTCGTCGCGCCAGTCGCGGCTGCGGATGGCCATCAGTGGGTACTGATCGGGGCCATAATCCAGATGGCCATAGACCTCGACATCGAAGCGCGAACGCAAACCCTCCACCACGCTCAACACATCGTCCTGGTAACTGCGCTGGCGCACCTGTTGAGACAACCACTCAGCCCTTTCTTCGTCGCCCCAGGGAACGCCGGGGGTGCCGATGGGATAGGGGGTGGCGACGTTGTTCATAGTACTTTCTCCGATGGTGGACGACTGGCGCGGGCATATCACGCCATGCGCTCAAGCCAACAATCCGCTCGAGGGTTTCCCCCTGCGCCAGGGCGTCCTTGCTGTGCATATCAATACAAAACGCACACTGGTTGATCTGCGACACCCTCAGCTTCACCAGTTCCCACAACGCCATGCTTAGCGTATCGGATTCACTGAACTGTTGCCTCAGGTACGCTTCCTGGTTCATCAGTATCTGCATGGCCTTAGGGGCCAGACCAATGTAGTTCGCGCGAGTCGTCATCGTTCATCTCCTCCAATGGTGTTGGAGTTCTACGATAGTGACTGCGCCGGAACCAGTATTGAAGATTTTCGACACCGATGCGACTCAATGGCAACGACCTCACGCATTCAACGGTGGCATTTCGCCTGTTGCTGCTGAGGAAAACCTTAAAATACTGTCCGGGATTAGTTGACCACTACAGAACCCTATCATGCCCTTGTCGGTCAGAGTGCCGACAGAGTCCGGTGGAGCAACGCATAGGCACCCTGCAGCAGGTGGCAGTAGCGGTAGTATCCATGTCGGTGTGTCTCAAGGTGTGTCATGAAGTGATCATGAAGTCGTCATACAACGGTATCGGACCCGTCATGTTTGTTCGCTAGCGTTGGGCTCCTGCCAGGTTGTTGGCCTGGTTACATATTAGGGAGTTAATTATGACGGTCTATCGCCGCCCCATGGTCCTGTTGGGCGCCATCCTGCTCAGTACACTGGTGCAGGCCAACCCCGATGTCATTTCCCGCGAGTACAAGCTGATGCTGGATGCCAGCCAGTTCACCTACCAGAACGAAGCGGTGTCGGTGGGGCAGCTTCTGGCACTGGCCGAGACTGAAATCGAGTCGGCCATTGCCCGTGACGTCTCCGGCAGTGCCTCCCTGGACAAGCAGCGGGACGTGCGCTTCTTTGACGTTCAGGGTTCCTGCCAGCTCCGCCAAATGGGCTATTCCTTCCGCGATCGCGTGGAAAACGGCCAGTCGGAAGTCACCCTCAAGTTCCGCAGTCGCGACCGCTATATTTCAGACTTTGAAGACGTATCGTCGTCCACCTCCGGTGCCGAGACCAAGCTGGAATCCGATATCGGAGCCACTTCCACCGAGCCGTTCAAGGTGGTGTACGGCCATTCCACCAAGGCTCCAAATTCACGGAACCTGAATGAAATAAAGGACATTAATCATCATTTTTCCGACTTTGAGGATGATTATGGTCTACCGGATGACCAGCCCCTGTCACTGGTAGGCAACCTGGTGATCCGTGAACACGTCTACCGCGGAGTGGAGATCGACCTGGGCCAGCACGATGCCGAGATCAGCGTGACCCTCTGGTACCAGGGGGTGCCGTTGGGCGCCCAGTCGCCGCTGGTCGCCGAACTGTCATTCCGCTATGAGGACGGATCCGCCGATTACACGCGCAAGGTGGTCAATAGGGCGGCCAAGTCCTTTGAGGCGCTCAAATCCCTGTCCCCGTGGGTTGCCCCCGATTCCCAGACCAAGACGGCCTTCGTCTACGGTTTTAATCCCGCATTCTGCCAGTGATACCTGGCCCGGGGGTCTGAGCGCCCTTTTGTAATCTGTACGCGATGAAGGAAATAGAGAATGAAGTCGATGAACAAACATAAACTGCTCCTGGCATCCCTGGTGGCGTCTTCCCTGCTGGTGGGTTGCAGCGACAGCGACGATGACACCGACAACGCTTCCGTATTTGACAGCTATCCTGCGGAAGGTGTGTTCCTGCCCTATAACGTGCTGAGGGATGATCTGATTGACGGCAAGTCCCAGCAGCCATTTGAAATTCGTAATGGCGGTTTCGGTTCGGCGATGACGGCCCACCCCTCGGATTCAAACCGTTTTTATGCCCTGACGGACCGGGGCCCCAATGCCAAGTTCACAGGCGACCAGGGTAAAGGCAAGATATTCCCGACACCGGACTATACCCCCCGTATTGCGCTGTTCGAAGTCCAGGCTGACGGCATGATTGAGCAAGTTGATACGATCCTGCTGAAGCGCCCCGATGGGTCCCCGATTACCGGCCTGCCCAACAGTTCCGCCCTGGGTGGAACCGGTGAAACGCCTTACCACGCCGACGGCCAGCCCATTCTTGAGGATGACAGCCAGCCCTACGATGAGACCACCAATCCGTTTGCGCTTGATGACTATGGCCTGGACGGGGAAGGTCTGGTGGCCCTGTCGGACGGCACCTTCTGGGTCAGCGATGAGTATGGCCCCCATATCGTTCATTTCGATGCCGAGGGCCGGGAGATCGGCCGTATTAACGCCTTCACCAATGATGACCGGGTTGACCTGACTCTGCCGGCCGAATTCGGCAACCGTCGCGCCAACCGGGGGATGGAAGGTCTGGCCATTACGCCGGATGAGAAAACCCTGGTGGGCATCATGCAGTCCACCATGTATAACCCCAGCAGTGCCGTGAAGGACCTGGACATCACTCGCATCGTGACCGTGAACCTGGAGTCCGGCGACATCGGGCAGTACCTCTACCGCCAGGAAAAGCCCCAGAACTCCAACTCCGAGATTGTCGCCCTGAGCGCCACACAATTTCTGGTGATCGAGCGCGATGGCAGCTTTCTCTATGGCGGCCCCAATGGTGTTGAAGCAGCAGCGCCGGATGCGCAAAAGCAGGTCTACCTCATTGATATTGCCTCCGGAACCAACCTGGAAACCATTGCAGCCAGTGGCGACGTTGCCCAGGATGCCGAGCTCGGCCTGACATTGTCCGGGAAAACCCTGGAGGAGGTCGTTCTGGAGCAGGGCTGGAGTGCCCTGGCCAGCGCCGAGATCGCGCCGGTGAGCAAGTCCCTGGTGGTGGATATGGTCGCCGAAGTAGACTACCCCCACGATAAGATGGAAGGCTTGTGGGTGATTGACGACCAGCACCTGGGGGTGCTGAATGACGATGACTTCGCCACCTGGGCCACCAGTGGTGAACTTGAGCAGAAGATGCTGGACCCCAATACCGTGGATGGTAATCGACTGTTCATTGTCGAAGCCGACCTGAGCACCGACTGACCCGCACCGATGTATCCGTCGCCCGGACGCCGGGCGGCGGCCCCTCCCTGAGAAGCCTGAACAGCCAGGGCCCGCTCTCTCCACGTTGCCCCCGCCAAAACTCCCCCTTGAGGACCCGCCCTGTCGTAACTTCGTCACTTGCTTGCTGGCCCGGTCGACTTCGCGGATGATGGCCTGCTGTTCCTGGGAGAACTGATCGAATAAGTCAGCTACTCTAACCCCATTGATCACTGCGATCAGACAGCCCAGCGAGGCGAATCACCCAAGCGCGAAGTGTTTGCTCGTCACTTTGTCGGGTAACATCAGTTAGCGAAGTACCACCCCCTAACCTTTTCAGGAGAACAACAACGTGTCAGATAACAACATCGAACTGACGTCCACCATCAGCGAAGACAACAAACTGGAACTGGCCCTGAACGAGATCGAGATCCCGCAACCGGGCGAGAACCAGGTGGTCATCCGCGTCGAAGCCGCCCCGATCAACCCGTCGGACCTGGGCGTGATGCTCAGCGCGGCGGACATGTCGACGGCCAGCCAATCCGGTAGCGCGGATCGCCCGGTCATCAGCGCCGATGTGCCGGCCAAGTTCATGGGCGCCGTGAAAAAGCGTGTTGGCAAGGCGATACCCGTGGGCAATGAAGGCGCCGGTACCGTTGTCGCGGCAGGTTCATCCGACGCCGCGCAAAGCCTGATGGGCAAAACCGTGGCGTTCATTGGTGGCGGTAGCTACCGCAAATACCTCTGTGCCAATGTGCAAAGCTGTCTGGAAATGGCACCGGGCACGACGGCAGACGAAGCCGCTTCAAGCTTTGTGAATCCGCTGACGTCCTTGGCCATGGTGGAAACCATGCGCGCCGAGGGTCACAAGGCCATCGTTCACGCGGCGGCCGCCTCCAACCTCGGGCAAATGCTCAACCGCATCTGCCTCGCCGACGGCATCGACCTGGTCAATATTGTCCGCAAGCAGGAACAGGAAGACCTGCTGCGGGACCAGGGTGCCAAATACGTGGTCAACTCCAGTAAAGACAGCTTCATGGCCGACCTGACCCAGGCGCTGATCGACACCGGCGCGACCATCGCCTTCGACCCCATCGGTGGCGGTCGCATGGCCAGTGATATCCTCACCTGCATGGAAGCCGCTGTCTCGCGCGACATGACGGAGTACAGCGTGTATGGATCTGACGTCTACAAACAGGTGTATATCTATGGCGGTCTGGATCGCGGCCCCATCACACTGAACCGCAACTTCGGTTTTGCCTGGGGTGTGAACGGCTTCCTGTTGTTCAATGCGCTGGGAAAACTGGGCACGGAAACCAACATCGCCATGCGCAAACGCGTCGCCGCCGAGATCAAGACCACCTTCGCCAGTCACTACACCCATGAAGTGTCCCTGGCCGGTGCGTTACAACTGGATGCCATGTCGGCCTACGGCAAAATGGCGACCGGAGAGAAGTACCTGATCAAACCGCAGAGCTGAGGTTTGGTGTGTGGCCGAGAGGCCATTCTGGGGCGCTGGAGTCAGATTGGCTCCAGCGCCTAGATGAAAGGTAAGCCTGCGGATCGATGTCTCTGGCCCCATTGACCGCAGTGCCCAACCGAAGAATAGATCTGACCGGTTTTCGAGCCGCCTCATTCCTGTCGGAACCACCAACGAAAGGCGAGCTAGTGCCTTTCGACAGGGATTCCGAGATAACTTTTACGGCCTCTGAGCGGTCCATTTTCTCAGTTCACGTTAAGTATCATGTGTGATTCTACTACCGTATATCTTCTTGACCGGAATCGCCTCGAGATCAATCCCTTCCAGGCACCTGACATTAACCGCCCAGCCATCGAAAGGCTCAACTCCCTCGTGTAGCTCCTGCGCGGTAGGATCGCTCGGTCGCCTAAATGGCAAGATACCGCACACTGGGCAGAAGTAGTCCTTTGCCGTCCTCGAACCCCATTGGTACAGCGCGAGATCTTCCCACGGGACCAACAAGCGAAGCTTCTCCTTTGCTACCCGGTGGTTGAGTGCACCTCTACGGAGACACACAGAACAATCGCAGGAGCGTACATGATCAATGTCTGCATCTACCTCGAAACGGATTCTTGCGCAATGGCATGAGCCTTGGTATGTTTTCATGGCATTTTCCACCCGCAACATGCTCGGCTTTGGAATGTCGGCGAAGGCACAATGGAAAAGACGTCGTCGTGCCTGCTCTGGTTATGTGCCCTTAATCTGATCCAATAGGCGACCGAAGTCATCTTCATAAAAGTCCAAATTTGGCTTTCTGCCTTTCAGCAAAGGCGTTTTCCCATTGCTGTACGCGTCGAACAGCGTTTGCTTAATATCGTAAAGAAACCAGAGTATCGATTCTAGCTCACCAATATTGGTATTGTTCCATAAGCTATCCCTATCTTCGAGGTGCTCTTTATCAGAGTGAGCAAATAGCCTATGGCGGATTGGCTTGTAGTTTTTTTCAAATATCTTCCTATGTTTTCCGACCTCAGACCGGAGTTTTTGAAAGTCTACTTGCTCTATTTCGTCGGCATGAAGGATAAAATCAGGCATCCATTCTGGCTCAACTTGATCATCAAACCCCGCCAGTCTTCTTTCTCTAAGGTTCTCTTTAGAAAAGGATTGAATCTCTTCGATGCAGGTTTTCAGCAGATCGTCGATCGAAAAGGAATCTCCATCGATATCAAAAATACGACCTAACGTCATAAACAGGGTGACTTGAAGGCTATGTTTCGTAAGGATCCAGCTCAACGGTGTCCTGTTCAATGCTCGGAGAAGCGTCTTATCTTCATGTGCACGAGAATTAATCAGCCTCCAATAGAGGTAACAACCAAGGGCTTTGTGCACTTCATTACAATATTCTTGGTAATAGGTTTCGAATTTCATCTTCTTACTAGCGCATAACGCTGAATTATGTCACGAAGGCAACGACCACACCGGTAATCGCTACAAAAAGCGCCAAGATGCCAAGCTCATGGCGACGTTGAATGACACTCCATCCTGTATCCGTGAGCTTCCATATCGGGCCCGCAGAATCGAACATAGGGCCATTGGGTGACGAGCCGTCTGCTTGTAACCTCCCCTTTGGAACAGAATTCTGTAGAGGCTCTACCCAGCCCCGCATATAGCAGGTTTTGAGGAGCACATCTGTTTCCTCATTGTCTTCAACTGCGTACTCGATAACCCAATAATTTCCGGGCTGCAGCACCATCCCCACGCGTTGGCGGGCCAAACGCCGCAGAAGCCGATAAATACGCCAGTTGTAAATCACTATCTCAAGCATCTGGCTCCTTACACATAACGCTTTGGTTTTGCAGCGCACCGGAGGAACTCCAGCGCGAACCGCCACAGTTTGTTAGCTTCCGTGGGCATTGCGCGTACTTCACGCAGTGCCGATCATCTGTCGACCGGGCAGCGAGTCAGCAGCTTCAATGAAATACTTCATGACTTCACTATATGCTCTAATCTTTTGATTGCAGCACACTGATTGAAAGAAAAGCTCGCCATTCATTTTGTTTTCAGCTAGCTGATCCATAACCGGCCCAAGATCACCTAGGCTCTTTTTACAGTATGGGCAATATGCACTCATAAAATTCTCCTAATAACCAAAAGATAACGCCTTACTCACCGGAAAATTGGGAGCGCAGAGAGTAATTTTTCCGGTGCAGTAATTTGTTAACGGTCCTAATTGACGACAGTGTTAACATGCTTCATCACTTTTGTTGATAACTCAAAAAGATCTTTAGCGCTTATTTCATACGCTTCGGAAATCTCAAATACTTCTTCGGCATCCTTCACTCGCCGTGATCCTGGATCAGGATAGCGACCAGCCCAACGTACAAAATGAGTAAGCCCCTTCAATATCGCTAGTTCTTTTTCACTTAAGTTGGAAATAAACTGAGCTAAATCATCCAACTGGTGGTGGAAGTGTTTCTTTTCCTGTCTTGTAAACTCCTCAACTCCAAGCCGCATTAGGATCATGGCTTTCAAGCAAACCTCGAGACTATAGCCAACCAACATTAATACAACAGCATGATATTGACTGTGACATATAGTGCGAATACTTGGAGGCATACTTTCAAAGGTCTGGGAACTCCGTGCTAAGCATACAGCTGCTTCGCTTAGCGCATTAGCGTGGCTTAACCAGAGAACTGGATTTTTTAGGTCTTCCACCGTTGGCGGTTTGGTGATATCTATTTCTAAGCCATTCGCGTTGGCAAGCATACCCCATTTATGCCATGCTAGAGCACTATAACCAAATGGATCATTTGAAAATCCATCTTTGTCTGAGCACATAGATATCTCGGCGATTTTCAACCCAGTTGTCCAAATGACCGCATTTAAGCAGCCAGTTTATTGCGCTCAATTTCCTGCAACTTGCCAGGGTTGAGCGCTACCGGTCCGGCCACTTCCCAGTTCCGGGTGCTTCCAGACCAGCGCCGTGGATTTAGGCGCTTTGCTCTTTCATAAACCATTTTTCGATGCGCCAGGCGTTCGTGATCAACACCACGATGCCGGTCTGCCGGTGTCACGAACCGGATACCGCTGTGCAGGTGCCGCTCGTTGTAGGCGTGCTCGAACGCCAGCATCCAGTCGCGCACTGCCGTCAGTGATTCAAAGCCCTTTGAAGGCCACTCCGGGCAGTATTTGATGGTCCGGAACAACGACTCCGAGTAAGGGTTATCGTTGCTGACTCTCGGCCTGCTGTGCGACATCAACATGCCCAGATCGGCCAACCGGGCCTTGAGCGTGTACGAGGTCATCGGCGCTCCGTTATCAGAGTGCAGTACCGGCGGATTATGCCCACAGCCTTCGCGCAGCAATGCACGCTCAACCAGCTTCTTGGCCAGTTCTCCGGATTCGGCCTCATGGATTTCCCAGGCGACGATCTTGCGGCTGTAGATGTCCATAATCAGGTACAGATACCAATGCTGGCCACGCACCGCTGACGGGCAGTAGCTGATGTCCCAGCTCCACACCTGGTTCGGGCCTGTCGCAGTGAAGCTCGTTGGCTCCGGTACCGTGCGAGGCGGCTTCATGCGCCCCCGGTAATTCTGTTGTTGGTGCTTTTTCAGCACCCGGTAAAACGACGACTCAGAAGCCAGATAGACGCCTTTGTCAGCCAGTGACGGCACGATCTGCGACGGTGGCGAACTTCGGTACTGAGGTTGATTGCACGCACTTAGAATGGCCAACTCCTCAGCCTGGGTGAGCTTATTGGGCTGTTCGACCCGTTCCGCATCAGGACGACGATCTTCAGCCACCCGACCGTTGGAACGGCGCCAGCGCTTCAATGTGCGCTCGCTGATATCTATCAGCTCTGCGACCTTGTATCGGGCTGCACCACCGGCAACGGCTTCATCAAACAGCTTCAGGAGCCTTGCACGTTCGTCCAGCGGCGTCAGTCGTCCTCGCTGCTGTTTGGGTCTTCGCCGTACAAGGCTTCGAGCTTTTTTGACAACACCAGAAGCGAGGTGGTCTCAGCCAGAGCCTTGTCTTTACGGCGAACTTCTGACTTCAGCTTCTTGATGGTTTTCTGGGACTCTCGTTTCTGTTTCTGAGCCGCTTTATCACGGTCTTGTTGCATGCCAGCGCCCTGGAGGCAGGCTTCTTTCCAGCGCTGCACCTGCTCCGGATACAGGCCTTTCTCGCGGCAATAGGCGCTGAGTTCGGCTTCAGACATTGAGGCCGTTTCCACTACAACGGCCAGTTTGGCTTCGGGGGACCAGTCTTCCCCGGTATTACGATTACCTGGCACGGGCATTCCTTGTTCTCGACACTGTTTCAACCAACTATACAGAGTCACATCGGATATGCCTTCCTCTGCCGCCACCGACACCACACTTCGGTTCTGCGGAGGCAACAGCTTCTTCAGGACTGCGGCTTTGCGTTCTTCGGAATAGCGTGGCATGAATGCTCCCATGCCGCCCCTGGATTATTAAAATCAGGCGAAATAGCCAACTGGACAACTAGGCTGACAGAGGGGGATGGACTCGGCCAGCAACTTCTTGAGCCGGGCATTCTCTTCCTCCAGCGCCTTCAGGCGACGGGCTTCAGAGACCTCCAGGCCACCGTACTTCTTGCGCCAGGTGTAGAAGGTCGCGTCCGAGATGTTGTACTTCCGGCACAGCTCTTTGACCGGAAGGCCGGCCTCGGCTTCCTTCAGAATGGGAATGATCTGTTCTTCGGTGAATCGCTTCTTCATGTTCATCGTCCTCTCTGGTGATGAACATTACTAAGATCAGGATGGATTAGAAAGTTGGGTGCAGGTCAGGTAAGTCGCCGACCTTTGCCTGAAGCTTACGGGCAATCTTGACGGCGCTGAGCTTGGGAAATTGCTTGAGCAAATGCACCAGGTAATCCCGGTGATCGTCGAGGCGCTTGCTCCGCGAGGGATCTGCAAACTGCTCTGTGATCGCATCCACCTCCATCCGCAAATACTTGCGTACCGTGTTCCGGGATAACCCCAGTTCCTGGCTGATGGCGCGGATCGACAGTCCTTTACCGTTATCGTGCAGTGCCTTGATCTTGTGTATCACAACCCACTCCTTCACTGACATGCCCCCGGCCATCGATCAAAGCGGGGGACAGTAGCTGGTTCTGTGGCCGGACGGCCACCCGGGGGTGGGTCAAAATTAATGGCCAGTAGTGGGTCATTTTAATTGGCCACTAACA
>NZ_JAVVLT010000058.1:0-5303 GCF_036224885.1 Marinobacter sp. OP 3.4 | reverse complement strand
GGGGGTGGGTCAAAATTAATGGCCAGTAGTGGGTCATTTTAATTGGCCACTAACATCGATGGAGGAGATCCACTCGCCGCCGCTCTTGATCACGTCTTTTAGACGATCGGTCAGCTTGAGGTAGCCGTGCTGGTCAATCGTGCCGACGTCACCACTCCGCCAGTAGCCGTCGAGGAAGCGATCTCCATCGTCCTCAAGCTTATGATACTTCTCGATGATCCAAGGTCCTCTTAATAACACCTCGCCCTGGGAAATGCCGTCGAAGGGCACATCCTTACCGGCACCGTCAACCAGTCGGAAATCGACGCCGGATACCATCAAGCCTTGGCAGCGCTTGCGGTTCCATGTTTGCTCGTCGCTCAACACTTCGCGCAGCGACGGTTTCAGCCCCTTGTTGACCGTGACCAGCGGAGTGGTCTCGGTGGCACCATAGGCGTGAATAATGTCGGCCCCGGTGAGATCATAAAAGCCACGCATCAGACGCAACGATGGCTCGGTGGCACCGCTCAGCAGCCTCGCACGGCTGAAGTCTGGCTTCTTGTCCAGTGATCGGATGTACTCCAGCATCGGTGTAAAGATCGCTGGCGCACCGTTAGCTACAGTAACCTTTTCTTCTATCATTGCATCGACCAAAACCGACGTATCCTCAGCGACGTAGCGGCCTGGCAGGACGACTTTAGCCATCGCCTGGACGGCGGCCTGCGGAAGACCCCAGCACTGACCGTGGAACATCGGCGTAATGAGCATGGCGGTGTCGTCACTACTCACACCGATCACACTGTCCATCGCCAAAGTGTGCAGATAGATACCGCGGTGGGAGTAGTAGATTCCCTTGGGCCTACCGGTTGTGCCTGTCGTGTAGCAGGCGCTGTAGGCCGACGTCTCGTCCACCATCGGCCAATCGATGTGTGTATCTTCCGCCAGGAGCAGATCCTCGAAGTGATGCACGTTCGTCAGGGTCGTGCTGATCTGCGACAGCGGACGGTCGGTCATTACGATCCAGCCTTTGACTTGAGGCACCAGCGGAGCGAGCTTCTCTGCAATTGGCAGCAGGGTCTCGTCAACTAGAATCCAGGACGCCTCACTGTGGTCGGTAACATAGCCCAAGTCCTCGGGCGCCAGACGAAGGTTCATCTGCAGCATGACGGCAGCGAGGCCGGGGATCGCCCAATAGAGCTCGAAATGTCGGCGACTATTCCAGTCCAGAATTCCAACTACGTCCCCGGGGCCGACACCGAGGCTTCGCAACGCGTTAGCCGCTTGACAGATCCGGAGGTAGGACTCGCCGTAGGTGTACCGGTCCCAGCCGCCATCGGCGGTACGATAGACGATTTCTTGTTCTGGATAAGTCCGGGCCGCATGCCGAATCATGGTCGTTGTGTTGAGCTGGTAGCTGTCGCCATGGGTGGAAGGACGACCCTTAGTAATATATGTCGATTGCATATCTTTCTCCTCAGATGCGTTCAATTATTGTTGTGTTGGCAGTGCCATGGGCTTCACAGATAGTCTGTAAGCCCAACTTCTTCCCTGAGCGTTCAAGTTCACAAAGTAAATCCGTCAGCATGCGGGCACCGGTTGAGCCCAGCGGGTGCCCGATTGCGACTGAGCCACCGTTAACATTGAGCTTGTCATCCGGAATATCGAATTCGCGCTGAAACATCAGCGGTACGCCTGCAAAAGCCTCGTTGACCTCGTACAAATCAATGTCCGCCGCGCTTAGTCCCGCCATTTTTAGTGCCTTGTGGGTAGCCTCAAGTATGGCGGTGAACTGGATCACGGGGTCCGCACCGGCGACCGACATAGCACGAAAGCGGGCGCGTGGTTTGAGGCCTTTTTGTTCAGCGTATCCACGATCAGCGACTAGCAGTGCCGCCGCACCGTCGCTAACCTGAGATGCGTTCGCGGCCGTCGTGCGGCCATTTTTCGCAAAGACCGTCTTCAGGCCCGCCATCTTCTCCGCATCGAGATGCTCGCGAATGCCCTCATCAGCGGTAATACATGGACCGTTGGGGTCTTGGGGATCGGCGGTGATTGGCACCATCTGTTTGACAAAAGCACCAGCCCTGGTAGCAGCGAAAGCCCGCTCATGACTTCGAACGCTGTAAGCATCAAGTTCCTCGCGGCTAATCCCGAAGCGATCGTTCATAAGTTCAGAACTGGGACCCTGCGCCATAAGTCGACCGTCGTAGCGTTCCAGCTCAAGCGGGCCGTACTGAGGGCCGAGCGGCGCACCTGGCTGAAACGCTGACGGCATAGTCACCTGCGACATCGATTCAACCCCACCTGCGATCACCAGATCATAGCTGCCAGCCATGACACCATGGGCGGCAAAGCTGACTGCCTGCTGTCCGGAACCACATTGGCGGTCCACAGTTACTGCGGGCACGGACTCGGGTAAGCCGGCGGAAAGCACGGCGTGGCGGGCGATGTTGGAGGACTGTTGGTCATGCTGCAGCACGCAGCCAGCGATCACGTCGTCGATTGCGGATGGATCAACTCCGCTGCGATCGACAAGATATCTTAGAGTGCAGCCGAGCAGGTCGGCAGGATGCCATTGACTCAGTACACCACCACGTCTGCCGACCGGGGTTCTTACGGCATCAACAATGACTGCTTCACGATTAATCATTTGTTACTCCGGAGGTAGGGACCTTGACTTCGGCCAGAGGAATATCGTGTTCGCGACCGATCGCTTCCCAGTAGCTTGTCGTCCGTGTTTTGAAAGTGGACTCGAGCTCCTCAATCGTACGACCGATATGCTCTGAAACCCGGGCGGCAAAGTGGGGCTCGAGCGCACCGAGAGCGACATAGCCGTCCAAAGTGGGATAAATGCGGTAGGTGGGTAACGCTCCTCCCAGAGGCGTTGCAGGCCCCATCAGACCGTGGCGAACTGCGGCACCAGCCATCTGAGCGGCATGGTCAAGTACTATCTTGTAGCCGCCACCCCTACCAACGCGCGTTCGACTCAGGAGTCCCGCGACCGCAGCAGAGACCGCACGCTCAGCTCCCAGCAAGTCCGCCACCGGAACGAGTGGCATGGTCGGCGGGCACAACGTGCCGTGTGCAGCCTGATAGGTCAGATCGTGCCCGGGAACTTCAGCCGCATCTCCGTCGTGGCCGACTATTTCGACGTGAACCAGAGCAGGATGAGTCTCGGAGAGTCGGTGCAGGTCAAGACGGTTTAACGCAGACGGACGCATGGCCGTTATTAGGGCATCAGCATCTGCAAGGTAATTATCAAGACGGCCTCGCTGTTCGGACTGCTTGAGATCCAGGACAACGATCTCTTGATCAGCCACAAGCTCGTCGTACCAAGCTCGGGCCACTGCAGCAAGCGGATCACCAGCTGGGGGCTCAATTTTGGTGACCTGTGCACCCATGCTAGCCAGTTGCGCGGCCGCGATGGGGCCTGGCAGGTTGGAGGCGAGCGAGACGACCCGAATCCCGATCAGTGGCTCCGGTGCAGAAGCGCTCATTAAAGCAACCGATTTCATCACTATCACCTGTCGAATACATCAACACTATACAACTGTATAGCATGATATACGAAGGTACAATATCAACCTTTCTGGTAACTCTTGAAGGTGGTCCTGTTTCCCACCTTGAGAGTGTCTCCCGCTGCAGAGCAATCGAACCACCAGGTTGCGTCGACCGTCTTGGGCCCGTCTTCTCCGGGAACGATCAAGCTATGGATCTTCCTATCAGGGTTGCCGCCGAAAGCTGGATAGTAGTGTTCGGTGCTCCCGTCCCCAGAAAAGCTCATGGCCAGGTGGCCCATGCCTATTGAATCGAGCATGTCCTGGACCTCAGGGCTGTCTGTGACCCGCCTTATGTAGCCGCACATTACAAACCTCCTTTTTGGCAATAACTGAGTCAGAACCTGAAAACGAACAGTCAAAGAGTCAATTTTGCTATAGTAAACTGGATACCGTGATAGGGGACAGGGATGCTCTGGAATAAGTCAACTCGGAGACACTTGAGGGGTTCAATTAAAGCTCAATGGGCTGCGGTTATTGTCGCCATAATTGCAATACCAGTTCCTATCGTATGGCAAATTATCAGTTCTGCTAAGACCGAACCGATACCTTCTGCTTGCGTCCCCTTCTTCGATAAGAGAAGCATAAAGGTTGAAGAGCTTTATCAGACTATAGGGGAATTGGCAGCTTCTGCTTTGAAAAGCCCTAGAATCATAAAGAGCATGACTGTTAACGAATCATATTCACAAATAGATTCAGATGATGAATTTCCTAAAAACTCTATTCAATATTTGGTAAACTGCTCACAAAAGCTGATTAACTCGTATGATCCACCACCTTTGCAAAAAGCAGATCTTGCGGTATTCGCTATTTACGAAATGCACAATGATGAATACATTATTGAAACCGCCAAAATGTATACTGAGATAGCCAATAAATCGAATCCTGACAACATTTACAAGGAAGTAGAAGGATTAACATATGAATACATGAAGTACTTTGAAGAATTTGATCCAGCTGGTTTGTCAGATGTGAAAATTATAGGTCACGCCCTAGCCATTCAGGCCACTCACTCAATATTGCAGAACATTGCAGAGGAGCATGGTCTAGGAATTGCGCATTCATCAATTCATAGATTACTTACAGAAGCTATAAATTCTGTCGATAGTTTATGCGCTGATGGTCAAATTAAAGCGTGGGAGCAAGATATAGAGTTAAATCTTAAAACCGCAGCTGAAAATTCAATACCGTCATATAGGTCCGACACATGGGAAGAAATGCTTGCTCGTAGAGAACATTCTAAAACCCGTCGTGACAACTGTGAATAGGAAACGTTGAAGTGGCTCAAATCTGCTTTACAGGTTAATAAAATACACCAAAAGCGGATTCACCATGACTGACATTCCTGAAAACCAAGTAATTGATTTCGAAATTTCGAAAGCTCACCTAGAAGCGACCGGTTGGAGCCTCAACCAGTTCGAGCGCTCTAACCCTTTCGACTGCCATGCAGTCTACGTCTATGATTTCCGGTTTCAGACACCTGAGCTATTTACCTTCCCCATTAACGATTTCAACGATCGGATCGTGGAGCAGCCAGCTCAGGTACTCGCCACCGTTCTGGAACAGTGGATGAAAAAAAGGCATCGGAAGAAGCTGAAAGGCAGAGAACGCCGGGCCCTCCCCGGCGTGATTGCCGACTATGTGAAGGCCTCACAGTCCTACCGGGCCTGGCTTACACGAAAATCAGCCAATGACCGGATGCATGCCTTCATTGACCTGCCCCCAGTCTTTAATCCAACTGCTCCCTAGTAATGTCCGTTACTTTTG
>NZ_JAVVLT010000057.1:0-55818 GCF_036224885.1 Marinobacter sp. OP 3.4 | reverse complement strand
GAGCACGAGCACGAGCACGAGCACGAGCACGAGCACGAGCACGAGCACGAGCACGAAGAAAAGGGTAGCCACAGCGATGTCGAGGTCACCCAGAGAATCGAGTGCGATAGTGAACTGACCGATCCCCTGGCAACGCCCCTGATGACACGATTCCCCGGCATCGAACACCTGTCCGTGGACTGGCTGGGCTCCGGCGGCCAGGGCCACACCGAGCTGCACGCGGGGGAGGACGAGATCCATCTCGATCACTGATGGGAACCAACCACGGATCAGCGTGACGGAACATCACATCCCGTCGCGCCATCAGCCCTCGTAGGGCTCCACATTCTCGCTGACCAGGGTATAGGAGGCGGCACCGATATCGTTCTCCACCGACTCTGTCTTCAGGGTGCCCTGGACCCAGACAGGTTCATAGAGGGCGTCCAGGGTGAAACCGGGTTTGTAGGTCACGTGAATAATCTGGTTCGGCGGTGGTGGCGGCACGTGGATGCAGGCACCGTAGTAGGGCACCAGGAAGAATTCGACAATGCGCTGGTCACCCACCGTCTTCAGGGGTACCACGAAGCCGGGGATCCTGGCCCGGGTGCCATCCATTTCCGGCACCACCCGGCCGGTGAGGATCTCATCCGGCAATGCGGCGGGGCCACTGCCCTCATGCTCCACCTCCGGCAGGTTCTCAAGCAGTCGCAGATCCTCCTCAGGCATCAGTTCCAGCCAGTCCAGCTCGCGCCACTGTTCGTCGGCAAGGCTGGTGCTGGCGATCAACACCAGCAGGCAGGCCCCCAGGACCTGTCTTGTCGGCGCACGAAGGAATGGTATGGACATTGATGGTCTCCAGGTATTCGGGGAGGCACCTGACGGACGATAGCCGGGGCCGGTCATGATGATTCAGGTTATCATGCCACGACCCGAACCGGCTTCCCAGACTACGGCGATTACCATTTTGACGCACAATACAGCGCTCATAGCCCGATACCCTCGACCACAATGACAGGGAACAGCAATCACAGGCACGATCCAACCATGGTGATTAATACGAAAAACCTGAGCTGGCACTGGCCCGACCAGGGGGGCAGTCTCCACTTTCCCGACATCCGGCTGCAGGCGGGGGACCACCTGTTTATCCGTGGGCCCAGCGGTAGCGGCAAGAGCACCCTGCTCAGCCTGCTGAGCGGCCTCAACCGAGCGGTGGACGGAGACATCGAAGTTCATGGCCAGGACCTGAAACGGCTGGGCGGCGGCGCCCGGGACCGGCTGCGGGCCGACTGTACCGGCGTCATCTTCCAGCAGTTCAACCTGGTGCCCTACCTCAGTGCCCTGGACAACGTCACCCTGCCGTGCCGCCTCTCCGCCACCCGTCGGCGACATGCCGGGCAACCGGAAGACACCGCCCGACGCCTACTGCGGGCCCTGGACCTGCCGGATGACAGCCTGGGGCGCAAGCCCGCAGCCCTGAGCACCGGCCAGCAGCAGCGGGTGGCTGCGGCCCGGGCCCTTATCGGCGCACCACCCCTGATCCTGGCGGACGAGCCCACCTCCGCCCTGGACACGGACAACCGCGACCGGTTTATCGACCTGCTGCTGGCACGGGCCGCCGACCACGGCACCAGTGTTGTCTTTGTCAGCCATGATCCCGGGCTCGCCGCCCACTTTCCCCATCACCTGGAGCTGGCATCCGGCGGGGAGGTGCAGCCATGAGACTGTCCCTCGCCCTGTCACTGGCCGCCGCCAGCCTCTGGCACCGCCGCCGGGTCCTGCTGCTGGTCACCCTGACACTGACCCTGAGTGTCACCCTGCTGCTGGGTGTGCAGTACCTGCGCACCGAGGTTCGCCAGTCCTTCAACCTGTCGGTGTCCGGTACCGACCTGATCATCGGGGCCCGCAGCGGGGAGCTGAACCTGCTGCTCTACTCCGTGTTCCACATTGGCCATGCCACCAACAACCTGCGCTGGTCCACCTTCCAGGATCTGGAACAGGACCCGCGCATCGACTGGCTGGTGCCACTGTCGCTGGGCGACAGCTACCAGGGTTACCGGGTGGTGGGCACCGACCGGCGTTTCCTGGAGCGTTACCAGTACGGCGATGAACAGCCCCTGGCCATGGACGAGGGCAAATGGTTCAGCGACCTGTTCGATGTGGTGCTCGGGGCCCAGGTGGCCCGCAAGCTCGGACATAATATTGGCGACGAGGTCATCCTGTCCCACGGCGGCGGTCGTACCAGCTTTGTCAGCCATGACCAGCATCCGTTCCGGGTCAGCGGCATCCTGGCGCCCACTGGCACTCCGGTGGACCGGGGCGTCTATGTCAGCCTGGAGGGACTCGAGGCCATCCATGTGGGTTGGGAGGCCGGTGTGCCCTCGCCGAGCCGGACCCTGTCCGCCGAGGCCGCCCGCGACCGCAACCTGACACCACAGACCATTACCGCGGCCCTCGCCGGCGTGGAACGACAGATCCTCACCTTCCGCATCCAGCGTGACATCAACCAGATGTCGGCGGAACCCTTGTCCGCGATCCTCCCCGGCGTTGCCCTGTCACAGCTCTGGCAGGTGCTGGGCCAGTTCGAGTTCATCCTGCTGGGTATCACCGCCTTCGTGGTGGTCACCAGCCTGGCGGGACTGGTCACGGTACTGCTGACGCTGCAATCCCACCGTCACCAGGAAATCGCGGTGCTGAGGGCCAACGGCGCCTCCCCGGCCCTGATTGCCGGCCTCTACCTGCTGGAATGTACCGGGCTGGCCTTGCTGGCGGCGGCGCTGGCCAGCGGCCTGTGGTACCTGGCCGTGGCCATCCTGGCCCCCTGGCTACTGGAGGTGTGGGGCGTGGCCATCGTCTTGCGGACACCCACCCTGGCGGAATGGGGGCTGCTGGCGGCGGTGCCTGTGGCCGGGCTAATAGTGGGGTTGATACCCGCCCTCAGGGCGTGGCGAATGGGCAGCCATCCGGGTGGATGGGGTCCCACTGAGGATATGACCAACTGAACACGACTCACGGTCTGTGGGGATGCGGACTTACCGTGTTGGGACAGGGGTCACAGCAAGATGACAGACTGGCAAATTGACCCTTTCCCATCGCCCACTTATAGTGATTGCAGACGGTGGCCCCAGTGGCTCGGGTCCTTGCCTGCCCGAGCCATTGCAAACCGGAGTGCCAGACCGCGAACTGTAAGACCGAAAGGGGCCGCCGGTGTCAGACGGCCCCGCCAAGTACCGGAATGTCTATGGAACAGTCAGAATTGCAGGCCATGGCGGAGAAGCTGGACCGCCTTATCGAGCGCTGTCGCAAACTGGAGCAGGACAACGCTGCCATGAGGGAGCTTCAGGACGAATGGAACCGGGAACGGGCCCAGCTACTCCAGCGCAACGACCAGGCCAAGAACCGGATTGAAGCCATGATCGGCCGGCTCAGAGCCCTGGAGCACCACTGATGTCTAGATCCCCCACCACGGTTGAAGTCACCATCCTCGACAAGGACTACCTGGTTGCCTGCCCGGAAGACCAGCAGGATGCCCTGCGCCGGGCCGCCCGCCACCTGGACAGCAAGATGCGGGAAATCCGCACCACCGGCAAAGTGCTGGGCACCGAGCGCATTGCGGTCATGGCCGCCCTCAACATCACCCACGAATTGCTGGAGGACAGCAATGTCTCCGGGGCCGCGGACCAGTTGCTGCGGTCGATGGATGACAAACTGGACACCGCCCTGGGCGGCTCACAATCCGGTCCCGGGAACAGCCACGGCACCGGGTAACCGAAAAGTCACACACGGCGGTTGCAAAGGCCCCGGCCAATGCCCGTATAATGAAGCCAACTTCCTGGGCTGTTCGCTGGTCGGATACGTCCTCGAGCCGATGCGCAACACCCAGGTGGCTACTTCAGGGCATTGTGAGCAAGTCCCCCGCGAAGGGGAAAGCCTAATGTGTCACAGCGGCCACCACCTTGAACTTTGGGTTCAAGGGCCACATCCGATAACGGCAGCCCGGGAAGCTTATTCCACCTGACCCCTGACCCATCGTGAGTCACACGTTCCAGAATCTCTCAGAATTCGAGCCGGAATCCGCCAGGGACCGCAAGGCCCTCCGACGGCACCTCCGTGACGCCAGGCGGGCGCTCAACCCCGAGCAGCAGACCCTTGCCGCCATCGACCTGGCCAACACCCTGCGCCGACACCCCAGGGTCATGGGCGCCCGCCACATTGCGCTCTACCTGCCCAATGACGGGGAAATCGATCCGCGGACGTTCATGGCGCAGAGCCGTCGCCGGGGGGTGCATTTCTATCTGCCGGTACTGCATCCCATCCATTCCGGGCAACTGGCCTTCTGCCGCTATGACGCCCACACGCCCATGGCGCCCAACCGCTTTGGCATTCCGGAGCCGGTGTTCCACCATCGCCTGATACGACCGGCCTGGTCGCTGGATGTGATCCTGATGCCCCTGGTAGGGTTCGATGAGCAGGGCGGGCGCCTGGGAATGGGGGGCGGATTCTATGACCGCACCCTGGCGTTTACCCGGGTGCGCCCACGGCTACGGCCCACCCTGATCGGGCTGGCGCATGAACTGCAACGGATGGACAGGCTGCCGACGGAGCCCTGGGATGTGCCGCTGGATGCGGTGGTAACGGACGGAAGGATTTACCGGACCGGCTGACTCAGCCTTCGTTGCGGGGATCCTGACTGCGCTGGGCCTGGAACCACTGGCCCTGGGAACTGATATCGGCGGGCACCGCGCGAGGCTCATCCTCCGACGCCTGGAGAGATGTCAATCCGGTAACCGCCAGCCCAATAAAAAATAACAGGACGACCGCCCGAAGTGTATCCGGCCTGCGACTCATTGCCTCTTCTCCATGGGTAACCCCTGCCCCGTATTGTTTTCGTTTTAAACGATCACTTTGCGTTGAAAAACAGCTGGATGTTGTCGTTTTCCAGAATTGACAAAAAGCCTAACACGTATCTGGCCATTTACAATTTTTTATAATTAAAATTTGTAAAGGCTACGGGCCGTCGCATTACCGTTGGTAACGCGGCGTAACCCGGGGCGCACCTCGTAAAGCCATCCTGACAGGCGATCAATGCCCGTTGCCCGCTCCCAGGAACAGGCGATAGGCCTCGTTGTCGGTCTCGTTGGTATAACTGAACCCAACCTGGTCCAGCATGGCCTCAAAGTCCGCCAACTCCCCGTCCTCCACCTGGGCCCCCATGAGCACACGGCTGTAGGCCGCGCCGTGGTTGCGGTAGTGGAACATGGAGATGTTCCAGCGTGTTCCCAGGGACAGCAGGAATTTCAGCAGTGCACCGGGGCGTTCCGGGAACTGGAACTGGAACACCTTCTCGTTGTGCACCGACGGGGCATGGCCACCCACCATGTGCCGGATATGCTGCTTGGCCAGGTCGCTATCGGTGAGATCCATCACCTGGTAGCCGGTTTCCCGCAGGCTCTGGACCAGGTCCTCGCGGCCATGGCCTCCGGCCTGGATCTGGATGCCCACGAAGATGCTGGCGGATTCCGGATCGGAGTAGCGGTAATTGAACTCGGTGATGTTGCGCTTGTGCAGGGCGTTGATGAAGGTCTTGAACGCCCCCGGCTTCTCGGGGATGGTCACCGCCAGGATCGCCTCACGCTTCTCGCCGATCTCCGTGCGCTCGGAGATGTAGCGCAACCGGTCGAAGTTCATGTTGGCACCACTGAGGATGCCCGCCAGGTTCTCGCCTTCCAGTTGTTCCCGTTCCACGTACTTCTTGATACCGGCCACGGACAGGGCCCCGGCAGGCTCGCAGATGGAGCGGGTGTCCTCGAAGATGTCCTTGATGGCCGCGCAGATCTCGTCGGTGCTGACCGTGATCACCTCATCCACATGACCCTTGCAGATCTCCCAGGGGGCCTCCCCGATCTGTTTCACGGCGACCCCGTCGGCGAAGATGCCCACCTGATCCAGCACCACCCGCTCACCGGCCGCCATGGCCGCCTGCAGGCAGTTGGAATCCGCCGGCTCCACCCCGATCACCCGGATCTCCGGGCGCAGGTACTTGATGTAGGCCGCCATACCGGCAATCAGGCCGCCGCCGCCCACGGGGATGAACACCGCATGCAGGTTATGGGAACATTGCCACATCAGTTCCATGGCCACGGTACCCTGGCCGGCAATCACATCGGGGTCGTCGTAGGGGGGGATATAGGTGTAACCGTGTTTGGCAATCAGCTCCTGGGCATGGGCGGCGGCCTCATCGAAGGCATCGCCACGAAGCACCACCTTCGCGCCCCGATCCCGCACCGACTTGACCTTTATGTCCGGCGTGGTCTGGGGCATGACGATGACGGCCCTGATGCCCAGCTTCTTCGACGCCAGCGCCACGCCCTGGGCATGGTTGCCGGCGGAGGCGCAGATCACGCCTTTTGCCTTCTGCTCATCGGAGAGCTGGGCAATCCGGTTGTAGGCACCACGAATCTTGAAGGAAAACACCGGTTGCAGGTCTTCACGCTTGAGCAGGATGTTGTTGCCCAGGCGCTTGGTGAGACTGCGTGCTTCGGTCAGCGGGGATTCGATGGCCACATCGTATACCCGCGCATCAAGAATCTTTTTGATGTAGCGTTGCGGCATGGTGCTGGAGTCCGGTTCTGGGTGATTTGGCAAGATATTGGCCGCCCCGGTGTGCGGGGCAAACGCACAGTGTAGAAAGTTTGCACGGTCCGCGTCTATAACTGGGCTCCGCAGGAAGGGTATAATACGTCGCCTCGCGCCGACCAGGCGCCTTCCTTTACGACCAGTGACACCCAACCGGAGGCCAGCATGACGCAGGACGAACTCAAGCAGGCGGTGGCCAGGGCCGCCCTGGATCATGTCGCCCCCCGCCTGGACCGGGACAGCGTGATCGGCGTGGGCACGGGCAGCACCGCCAATTTCTTTATCGACTACCTGGCCGACATCCGCAACGACTTCGACGGCGCCGTGGCCAGTTCCGATGCCACCGCCGAGCGCCTCAAGCAGCACGGCATTCCGGTGTACGACCTGAACAGCGTCAACGAGCTGGAATTCTATGTGGACGGCGCCGACGAGACCAACGACTACCTGGAACTGATCAAGGGCGGCGGCGCCGCGCTGACCCGGGAAAAAATCGTCGCCGCCGTGGCCCGGACCTTTATCTGCATTGCCGACAACTCCAAGCGGGTGGACATCCTCGGTGACTTTCCGCTGCCGGTGGAGGTGATCCCCATGGCCCGCAGCCACGTCGGTCGCGAGATCGTCAAACTGGGTGGCGACCCCGTCTACCGGGAGGGGGTCACCACCGACAATGGCAACATCATCATCGACATCCACCACATGGACCTGTCCCGCCCCATCGAGGTGGAAGAGCGCCTCAACCAGATTGTCGGCGTGGTCACCAACGGCCTGTTTGCCCGCCGGCCGGCGGACCTGTTGCTACTGGGCACCAGCGAGGGCGTTCGTACCGTCGAACGGCCTGCCTGAGCACTCCGGGCCATCGAACCGGCAACCGACCTTGGTTGAGTTTCGGATGCGCCCGGTTGCCCGTATAATGGCGCGCACTTTTTCACGCAGTTATCAATGACCATTACCGCAGAGAAGGATCCGTCATGAACTTTGATCATATCCCGGCCGGCAAGAACCCGCCCGAAGACATCTACGTGGCCATCGAGATTCCGGCCAACAGTTCACCGGTCAAGTACGAGATTGACAAGGACATGGGCGCCGTCATGGTGGACCGTTTCATGACCGCCCCCATGTTCTACCCGGCCAACTACGGCTTCATCCCCCACACCCTGGCGGATGACGGCGACCCCCTGGACGTGCTGGTGGTCACCCCTTATCCGGTGCAGCCCGGCTCGGTCATTCGCTGCCGCCCGGTGGGCATCCTGAACATGGAAGACGAAGCCGGCGGCGACGCCAAGTTGGTGGCCGTTCCCCATGACAAGCTCACCAAGGCCTACACCGACATCAAGGATGTCGATGACCTGCCGCAACTGCTGCGGGACCAGATCCAGCACTTCTTCGAGAACTACAAGACCCTGGAGCCCGGCAAGTGGGTGAAGGTCCAGGACTGGGCCAACGCCGATGCCGCCCGCAAGGCCATCGAGGATTCCGTGGCCAACTACCAGGGCAAGTGATCACGCCCTGAAACAGAAAAACCGGGCTCAAGGGCCCGGTTTTTTGTGTCTGATTATCAGCCATGCCCTAACCCTGGGACAGCAGCTCCCGCAGATCCGAGATGGCCGAGTTGGCCCTCGCCAGGTACGCCGCCATGGTCAGGGAGTGGTTGGCCAGCACCCCGAAACCGCTGCCGTTCAGGATGACGGGGCTCCACATCTGGGCCTGGGATTCCTCCAGTTCGATAATGATCTGCCGCACGCTGGCCTGGGCGTTCTTGTCCACCAGCACCTTGCGGAAATCCACCTCAATGGCCCGGAAGATATGCAGCAGGGCCCAGGAAGTGCCTCGGGCCTCATAGAACACGTTGTCGAGCTGGGTCCAGGGGGTCTTCACATCCGCCCCCCGCTCTTCCTCTTTTAACGGGTCAAGGTCGTCGATACCGGCCAGGGCCTCGGTAATCTCCGGCTTGCCCACACTTTCGCTCAGGGTCCGCGACAGGCTGCCCAGGCGGGTCTCCAGATCCGCCAGCCAGTCGTTCAGGTTATCGGCACGGGCGTAGAAGTGAGCCTCCGGGCCCTCCGGGGCGGACAGACGGTCAAGGTAGCTTTCCAGCGCCCGGATGCCACGGCGGTACTCGCCCTCGGTGGAGGGCAGCGCCCAACTGTCGCTGTTGAAGTGGAACTGGGGCTCCGCCACCGTCAGGTCCGGGTCTTCCGCGGACTGGCTCTGGGAGCGGCTGATGTTCTGGCGCATGGCCCGGGACAGGTCCCGGAGCTGAACCAGTACGCCGTATTCCCAGGCCGGCATATTGTCCATCCACAGGCCCGGGGGAAAGATGTCGTTGGAGATGTAACCACCGGGTTTGTCCAGCAGGGTCTCGGCGACCCGGATCATGGTCGCCGTGGTGGCGAAGCCGGTGACCGGCTCCCGTCCCATTTCCTGCGACACGGTGCGGGTATGTTCACGGACGGAGAAGGTATCCGGCTCGCTGCTCCAGATCATGCCCAGAACGATGGTGACCAGCAGGTAGATCAGCACCACAACCGCGATAATCCTGCCGATGGGTCGGGATTTTCCGGAGCTGGCCGATGCCCCCTGGTAGCCTGATCCGCTACCGGAGAAAACGGATTTGAGTCGGTTAAACATATGCGCCTGTCCTTTGCCGATAAACCGGAAGCCGGTCTCAAAGATGAATGATTTGTCAGATTTATGCAACGCCGCCAGTAGCTTAACCGATCGGCGGATCGCCAACGGGGCCCGGCCTGCCCAGGTGATAACCGGTGGCGCCGTCAATGCCGATGGCCTGGAGGACCTGCCATTCCGATTCCGTCTCCACGCCGGCGGCGAATACCTTCACACCTCGACCATGGGCGATCGTGACCACAGATTCCAGGTAGAAGCGGTATTCATCGTGCCGATCAATACCATGGATAAAGCTGGAATCAATACGCAACGCCTGGATGGACAGATTCTTCATGTAACTGAATGGGATGCCTCCCACGCCGAAACGATCCACCATCAGACGGGCACCGGTCCGTCGTAGCTGCCGGATGAAAGTCTGGGCTTCCAGCCGGTGGTAGTGCAACGCCTGTTCCGGAACACCGATCCAGAGCCTCCGCATATCGGCCCCGGCCGCCCCGGCCAGCTCCAGGATACGCTCCGGGACCTCCGGCAACACCACCGTGGAGGCCCCCAGTGACAACCCGATTTCCGTCGCGGGCTCCTCCCTCAGCCGCTGCAGCGCCCGCTGGAACACCATCAGGTCCAGCCTTCCGATCAGCCCGAAACGCTCGGCCAGGGGCGCAAAGACATTACCACGCACCCAGTCCCGCTCAATCAGCAGACGCGAGAACACCTGATGATACAGCGGGGAACCGGTGGCCGCGGCCATCACCGGCTGCTCCCACAACCACACGGCCTCCCGGTCCAGGGCGTGTTCCAGCAACCGCCGCCAGTCTTCGGCGCCGTGGTGGACATCGGCACCGCTGTCCGCCAGTTCGCAATGGGGCACACCCTCGGTCTGGGCGCGCCTGAGGGCCGCATCCGCGTATTCGAACAGGGTTCGCACCGAGATCCCTTCCCCACTGCCGGCCACACCCCCGTGGACTGTCATTTCCACCAGGGCATCGCTGCCCTCACCGGCAAACTCGACACAGATGGACTGCAGGGCATCCACCAGTTCCCGCCCCCAGATCAGGGCATCGGCCGGCGCGCCACCGGGAATGAAGACCGCAAACTCGGCACCACTGCGCCGACCGGCAAAGCTGCCGGCATGGCTATCCACAAACCCATGCAGACCTTTCGACAGTCGCACCAGCAGGGCGTCCGCCTCCAGCCGCCCTGCCCGCTGGTTGAAGTCGGCAAAACCGGTGATCTGCACCAGTATCAGCGCCCCCGGACGGCGGCCTTCCTCGGTGACCGCCTCCACCGCCAGCCGCTGGTCAAAGGCATTGCGGCTGGCCAGGCCGGTCAGGGCATCCTCGTTGTTCAGCTTGCGGAGATGGGCAATCAGGGCCGCCTGGCCGGCAAACAGCTGCTCCAGGTCATCGGTCATCTGATTCATGGCCCCGGTGACCTCGTTCACTTCACGGGTCGAACGGACATGGGTGCGCATGCGGAAATCCCGGCGACCGATGGCCCGGGCCTGTCGCTCCAGGGCCCGCAACGGACGCAGCAACCGTCCCAGCAGGAAATAGAGCACCAGTATGGCCACCATGCCAATGGCCACGGAGGCCAGGGTCAGCCACTGGGTTATCCGCCACAGGTCCCGGTAGGCATTACCCGGATGGCCCACCACCCGCACTTCACCAAGCCACTGCCAGCCGCTCATCACCGCCGCCGTACCCACCGGCCGGGGCAGGTCAACGGCGCGCACGAACCACAACGGCACACCCAGGTCGGTCAGGGTCTGGGAGCGCCCGGTCACATGGCTGCCGTCGTGATCAATCAGTTCCACCACCAGGTACTCGCCACTGTCGAACACCGAGTCGATCAGGGAGCTCACCGCCACGGTATCCGTGGCATCGATGGCATTGGACAGGGACAACCCGATGGCGGTGGCCGCATCCCGGGTCCGGCCCTCCAGCTCCTCCACCAGGTAGTTGTGGAAACGACTGAAACTGATCGACATGCCGACCACCAGCAAAAGCAGCACCAGGCCGCCGGTGAAGATCAGCAACAGGGTGCGCAGCGTCACCGCGCGGTTCGGACGGCTTTTTTGGCTTTCCTGCTGCATCCGTGCCATACCTTGAGTTTGGAACGTTCTAGCCACCAAATTCCCGGCCTGGATCGTACCCAGGTCTCAGGTTCACAAAGATTTACAGTTCGCAGCCTGCGTCTTCGGTTACAAACACTATAGACTGCAGCAACAGAGACATCCTGCATTCCATGGCAAAGGAGCCAGAAAAACAGGCCGATTCTTCCGCCAGGGAGGCTCGGTGCGGTTCTTTTCGGCATTCCAGAAAAATCAGGACAGACTGACAACACCATGACTGACGAGTCCCAAAAAGAAAAACTGCGACAGCACTTCGCTCGACGGGTGACCAACCAGGCCCGGGTGGTGCTGGACACCTGGCAGAAGATCCATGCCGACGCGGCGGCCTCGGCGCCCTTCCGCGATGACCTTTATTCCGCTGCGGACAAGCTTGCGCGCTATGCCGGCCGCTTTGAAATGACCGCCTACGTGGAGGCCAGCAAGGCCATCATGGACGCGATCCGGCAATGGCCGGAGGGGCAGGCGCCGGACAGCGACGCCATACAGGCCCTCCGGGAAGCGGTCATGTCCCTGGAACAGAGCACCCAGCGCCGATCCGACCGCCAGAGCAGCGAGCCGCCCCGGGTCTATCGAAAAACCCCGATCTACGTGGCACTGGGCAATCACGAGCTGGCAACCCGGCTGGTCCGGCAACTGGAGTTCTTCGGCTTCCGGGCGGAGGCCTTCGACACCCCCGAGGGCCTGATGGACGCCTGCGCCCTGCACAAACCGGAAACCATCCTCATGGACATCGCTTTCGGGGGCGAGCCGGACAGTGGCCTGGCCACGGTCGAGACCCTGCAGCAGCGCCACGACACCCCTATCCCCATCATTTTCGTCAGTGATGAGGACGGCACAATTGAAACCCGCCTGCGGGCGTCCCGTTGCGGCGGCGAGGAATTCTTCTACCCGGCGGTGGATCCGGGCCAGTTGATCGAGAAGATCGAGACCTACACCCACAACAACGCGGTGGAACCCTACCGGGTGCTGGTGCTGGACGATTCCCGGGCCCAGGCCAAGTTCATGGAGACGGTGCTCAAGAAGGCAGGCATGACCGCCCATATCATCACCGATCCCATGCAGATCATCATGGCGCTGGAGGAGTTCAACCCGGAGATCATCATCCTGGACATGTACATGCCCGGCTGCACCGGCATGGAAATCGCCCGGGTGATCCGCCAGCAGGACCGCTTCCACAGCGTTCCCATTATCTACCTGTCCGCCGAGGACGACGTCCAGAAGCAGCTCCATGCCATGAGCCTGGGGGGCGACGACTTCCTGACCAAACCCATCGATCCCAAGCACCTGGTGGCCACCATCCACAACCGGGGGCGCCGGGCCCGCTCACTGCTGGCCCTGATGATCCGCGACAGCCTCACCGGTCTGTACAACCACACCCACACCCTGTATCTGCTGGAGCAGGAAATCATGAAGGCACAGCAAAAGGACCACGCCCTGTGCTTCGCCATGATCGACGTGGACTACTTCAAGAAGGTGAACGACACCTTCGGCCACCCCATCGGCGACCGCATCCTGCGGGCACTGTCCATGTTCCTGAAACAGCGGCTGCGCAAGACCGACCATATCGGCCGTTATGGTGGCGAGGAATTCGCCATCATCATGCCCGACACCCGGGAAAGCGACGCCCGTGCGGTGATCAACGATATCCGGGAACGCTTCTCGGAACTCACCCAGTCCGCCGGCGACCGGGAATTCCACGTCACCTTCAGTTGCGGGGTGGCCCACTGGCGGGGGGAAGCGCCGTCGGCCTTCTGCGAACGGGCCGACCAGGCCCTGTACCAGGCCAAGGCATCGGGCCGCAACTGTGTGATCGGAGCCGAGGATTAGGGCATCGCATTCCCTCTGTCCTATGGATTAGGAAGGAGGGAATCCCTGGCATCGGGGTCCGTTGCGTAACCGTCATCCGCGCGCTGCGAACTGGCCGGCATTTTTCTCCTTTCGTCGATGAAACCATCGTCTTATGGACGGATCTCCCGCCAACATCGAGAATATGGCGCAAGACGCAACAAATCCTGCCCGCGACCCGGAATTCATACGGTCGTTTGTCAAAAACTGTTGAACCGACAGCGTTCAAGACGCATTATGGGCACAAAATTCGACAAAATACGGCATTTTCACAAAACACCAGCAAGGCAAGACTGAACATGGCCACCATACTCGTTCTCCACGGGCCCAACCTGAATATGCTCGGCGTCCGCGAGCCTGACGTCTATGGCCATGAAACCCTCCAGGATATCAATGACCGGCTGCATGCCACCGCATCCGACCGTGGTCACCACCTGCTGCACCTGCAGTCCAATGCCGAGTACGAGCTGATCGAACGACTCCACGATGCCCGGGCCGAAGGCATCGACTACCTGATCTTCAATCCCGCGGCCTTCACCCACACCAGTGTGGCCCTGAGGGACGCGGTGCTGGCGTCGGGCATTCCGTTTATCGAGGTGCACCTGTCCAACGTGCACACCCGGGAGCCCTTCCGGCAGCATTCCTATTTTTCCGATATCGCCGACGGCGTTATCTGCGGTCTTGGCAGTCAGGGGTACGACCTGGCGCTTGACGCCGCCCTGCAAAGAATCAACTCCAACTAATACCGATAAGACGGGACCTTTAACACCATGGATATTCGCAAAATCAAGAAGCTGATCGAACTCCTCGAGGAATCCGATGTTGAAGAACTGGAGATTCAGGAAGGTGACGATTCCGTTCGTATTTCCCGCCGTCGCGAGCACGCCGGTGTAACCTACGCCGCGCAGCCGATGCCGGCACCCCAGCCCCAGGCTGCCGCCCCGGCCCCGCAGGCCGCTCCGGAAGCCGCCGCACCGGCGGAGCCCGAGGCACCCAAGGGCCATGCCGTCAAATCGCCCATGGTCGGCACCTTCTACCGTGCACCGTCCCCCAGCGCCGCCGCCTTTGTGGAGGTTGGCCAGACCGTCAAGGCCGGAGATGTTGTCTGCATCGTCGAAGCCATGAAGATGATGAACCAGATAGAAGCCGACAAGAGCGGCACCGTTTCCGAGATCCTGGTGGAGAACGGTCAGCCCGTGGAATTCGACCAGCCACTGGTAATCATTTCCTGAGCAACAGGTGACACGACATCATGGCCATGATTGAAAAAGTTCTGATCGCCAACCGCGGCGAGATTGCCCTGCGGGTGCTCAGGGCCTGCAAGGAGCTGGGCATCCGGACGGTTGCCGTGCACTCCCAGGTCGACCGCGACCTGATGCATGTGCGACTGGCGGATGAATCCGTCTGCATCGGCCCCAACAGCGCCACCGACAGCTACCTGAACATTCCCACCATCATCAGCGCGGCGGAAGTAACCGACAGCGTGGGCATCCACCCGGGCTACGGCTTCCTGGCGGAAAACGCCGACTTCGCCGAGCAGGTGGAGAAGAGCGGCTTTACCTTTATCGGCCCCCGGGCGGACACCATCCGCCTGATGGGCAACAAGGTCTCCGCCATCAACGCGATGATAAAGGCCGGTGTACCCACCGTACCCGGTTCCGACGGCCCCATCGACAACGACGATGAGCGCACGTTGCGCATCGCCCGGGAAATCGGCTACCCGGTTATCATCAAGGCCGCATCCGGCGGTGGTGGCCGTGGCATGCAGGTGGTTCACTCCGAGGCCGCGCTGCTCAAGGGCATCCAGGTCACCCAGAGTGAGGCCAGAAACTCCTTCGGCGACGCCACCGTGTACCTGGAGAAATACCTGGAGCGCCCACGCCACGTGGAAGTCCAGGTGCTGGCGGACACCCACGGCAACGTCATCCACCTGGGTGACCGGGACTGCTCGATGCAGCGCCGTCATCAGAAGGTGCTGGAAGAAGCCCCGGCGCCGAACATTGATCCGGAAGCCCGGGAAAAGACCCTGAAGGCCTGTGTCGACGCCTGCAAGGAAATCGGCTACGTGGGCGCCGGCACCTTCGAGTTCCTGTACCAGGACGGTGCCTTCTACTTCATCGAGATGAACACCCGGGTCCAGGTGGAACACCCGGTCTCCGAGATGGTGACCGGTGTCGATATCGTCCGCGAGCAGCTTCGTATCGCCAGCGGCCTGCCCCTGCAGTACAGCCAGGACGACATCCGCATTTCCGGCCATGCCCTGGAATGCCGGATCAACGCCGAGGACCCGAAAACCTTCGTGCCCAGCCCCGGCAAGGTGAAGCATTTCCATGCCCCCGGCGGCAACGGCATCCGGGTGGACTCCCACCTGTACAGCGGCTACACGGTTCCGCCCTACTACGATTCCCTGGTGGCCAAGCTGATCACCTGGGGCGACGACCGGGAAATCGCCCGCCGGCGCATGAAGAATGCCCTGGACGAGCTGGTCGTGGAAGGCATCAAGACCAACCAGCCCCTGCATCGCAACCTGGTGCGGGACGGCGGCTTCAAGAGCGTGGACTTCACCATCCATTACCTCGAAAAGCTGATGCGGGACTGACATGCCCTGGATCCAACTGCAGATCCCGGCTGATCCGGACAACGCGGATCAGCTGGAAGATCTTCTCATGGAGATGGGCGCCGACGCCGTCTCCATGGAAGATGCCGCCGACCAGCCCATCTTCGAACCGGACCCGGGCACCACGCCCCTGTGGATCGACACCCGGGTGACCGGCCTGTTCGATGCCGACCAGGATATCGACCGCATCTGCGCCGATATCCGCGATGCCTGGCACCAGCAGACCCAACAGGAGTTACCCGGTATCGAGGTGACCCTGGTGGAGGACAAGGACTGGGAGCGGGCCTGGATGGACGACTTCAAGCCCCTGAAGTTCGGCGAGCGCCTGTGGATTGTCCCCAGCTGGCATGACGCCCCCGACCCCGATGCCGCCAACCTGCTGCTGGACCCGGGGCTGGCCTTCGGTACCGGCACCCACCCCACCACGGCCCTGTGCCTGGAGTGGCTGGATGGCGCCCGGGTGGAAGGCACGCAGGTCATTGACTACGGCTGCGGTTCCGGCATCCTGGCCCTGGCGGCGCTGTTGCTGGGTGCCGACCATGCCATCGGCGTGGACACCGATGCCCAGGCCCTGGAGGCCAGCCGCGACAACGCCCGCCGCAATCAGGTGGAAGACCGTCACCTGGACCTGTACCTGCCGGGTGACGAGCCGGACACCCGGGCGGATATCCTGCTAGCCAACATCCTCGCCGGACCACTGGTGGAACTGGCACCCACGCTGGCGTGCAAGGTCAGCCCCGGTGGCCATCTGGTACTGTCCGGCATCCTGTCCCAGCAGGCCCGCGAAGTGATGGCCGCCTACGAGCCCTGGTTTGTCATGGATGAGCCGGAACAACGCGAAGAATGGATACGTCTCACAGGTCGCCGGATTGACGGATGACGAACGACACCTGTGTCGCTAAACTGCTGAGAGTCTGACACCTTACAGGATTTAGGGATGGCCGATACCTCCAGTCTGTTGACCCGCTGCCCGCATTGCGACACCCGCTTCCGGGTGACCGATGGACAGCTCAATGTGGCCAACGGCAGGGTACGCTGTGGTCACTGCATGGAAGTGTTCGACGCGCGCTCCCATGCCGACTCCGGCATGGGGCCGGACACCACTTCCGACACCACCGAAACCCATGAAAGTTTCAGCGCCTCGGAGCCGGAAGACGACCTGATCTTCCAGGACAACCCGGAAGAGGACGCCGCCGAGGGCCACTATGCCGGCCAGAAGACCGGGTTTGCCGACGACGAGCTCAGCGACAGCTTCCGGGATGCCGGTATCGACGACGGTAGCCTCGATGCCATGGATGAGGACGAGGACAGCGAGGTGGACGAAAGCTGGGCCGAGGCCATGCTCCAGGAAGAACTGCCCGATACCACCCCGGCTCGCACCAAACCCCGCGCCCCCGATCATGGAGCCACACCGGAACCTCCGCAGGAATCGCCCACTTCCCCTACACAGCCGGAGCCCGAGCCGGAGCGGCACAGCCCGACTGAGGCGCCGGAACGAGACCTTCATGCCACGCCCCATTCCACCGACGACCTGGAAATGACCGAAATCACCGCCGCGCCACCTCCCGACGAGGCCCCGGCGGGACCGGCCCGTCAGCAGGATGGCATTACCGGGGGCACCTTCCCGCCACTGGATGACCTGTCGCCCTATGAGCAGTTGTCCCGGGAACCGGTGGCGGTGCAGCCCCGCCGCGGAGGCAGCCTGCGTGGCTGGTTGTGGACCCTGGTCATCCTGGCCCTGATTGGCGGCCTGGTGTCCCAGGTGGTCTGGTTCCAGTTTGACCGGCTGTCGGCGATTCCCGAACTGCGGCCCTGGTATGAACAGGCCTGTGAGTATGCCGGCTGCGAACTGGAACCGCTAGTGGCCATGGACCGCATCCAGAGCCGCAAGCTGGTGGTGCGCACAGATCCGGAGAACCGCAGCGCCCTGCTGGTGGACGCGGTGATCATCAACCAGGCCGAATTCGAGCAGCCGTTCCCGTCCATCGCCCTGACCTTCTCCAACCTGAACGGCGACGTGGTGGCCCAGAGCGTGTTCCCGCCGGAAGACTACCTGGCCGGGGACGGCACCGACCTGGAGGCCATGCCCCCGGGGACCCCGGTCCGCATCGCCATCAGTATCCGCGACCCGGGGCGGGATGCGGTTAACTACAATCTGCGCTTCGTTAACCGGCGTGATGGCTCCTGAGACGGCCTGATCCTGTCCCGGTCCAGGGACAGCAGGCTGCCTGAAAGTCAACCAGACAGGACGAAAAATAATCAATTTTTTCCATGCTCCCGGCCTTCAATACCCTTGCCCCTGGCGGTATCATTGTCGCCCCCTGAAATGACCGCCCCGAACTGACCGACTCCCCGCCGGAGTCCGCCGGTAAGGTATGGTTGTTTCGGACGGAACGCTGGTAACCGACGACGGACACTGACGTATGCTGCCCACGGTGAAGATCGGGCCCTATACCCTGCCCAACTCCCTGGTGGTCGCGCCCATGGCCGGCGTGACCGACCGCCCGTTCCGGCTGCTCTGCCGGCGCATGGGGGCGGGGCTGGCGGTGTCCGAGATGGTGATTGCCGACTCGTCCCTGTGGCATACTCGGAAATCGCGCCTGCGCCTGGACCATACCGGCGAACCGGAACCCCGGTCGGTCCAGATTGCCGGCGGTGACGCCGACATGCTGGCCAACGCCGCCCGCATGAACGCCGAACATGGCGCCCAGATCATCGACATCAACATGGGCTGCCCGGCAAAGAAGGTCTGCAACAAGGCGGCCGGCTCCGCCCTGATGCGGGACGAGGCGCTGGTGAAGGAGATCCTCCACGCCGTGGTCCAGGCGGTGGAGGTTCCGGTGACCCTGAAGATGCGCACCGGCTGGGACCGGGACAACCGCAATGCCGTCACTATCGCCCGCATGGCCGAGGATGCCGGCATCCAGGCCCTGGCGGTGCATGGCCGCACCCGGGCTGATGCCTACAAGGGCGACGCCGAGTACGACACCATCGCCGAGGTGAAGTCCGCCGTGGGCATTCCGGTATTCGCCAACGGCGATATCACCTCGCCGCAGAAGGCGCAGGCGGTACTCCGGCACACCGGCGCCGATGGCCTGCTGATTGGCCGGGCCGCCCAGGGGCGGCCGTGGATCTTCCATGAGATCCGCCACTTCCTGGCCACCGGCGAACCGGTAGCACCGCCGCCGCTGGATGAGGTGGAGAGCATCCTGCTGGAGCACCTGGGGCAACTTCACCAGTTCTACGGTGACCCCATGGGCGTTCGCATCGCCCGCAAGCATGTGGGCTGGTACCTTCAGTCCCACGATGCCGGCAAACAGTTCAGAAAGCGTTTCAATACGCTGGAATGTGCCCAGGCACAGTCCGACAGTATCCAACAGTATTTTGCAGCCTTACGAAATGGAGAGGTATTCGCAGCATGAGCGCTGAAACCCTGGCAAACGACAACCTGGCGTCTTCCGCCAACGACGACCAGCCCACCCTTCAGACGGTCAGCAGCACGGGTAACTCCGTGACCCTGCGTGACAGCGTTGAAGTGGCCCTGAAGAACTATTTTGCCCAGCTCGACGGCGCCCCCGTCACCGAGGTCTACCAGCTGGTGCTGTCGGAAGTGGAAGCACCCCTTCTGGAACAGGTGATGAAGTACACCCGCAACAACCAGACCAAGGCGTCCACCATGCTCGGGCTGAACCGCGGCACGCTGCGGAAGAAGCTCAAGCAGTACGGTCTGCTATAATCCGTTCGTCATCCCAAGGCCTCCCGGACATCCTTCGCGAGGCCTTTCCTGTTTCAAGAAGGCATCGAAAATGGCACACCCGTCTAGCACCCCTGTTCGTCGCGCCCTGATCAGCGTTTCCGACAAGACCGGCATTGTGGAATTCGGTCGCAAGCTGGCCGACGCCGGCGTTGAACTCCTCTCCACCGGCGGTACCTTCCGGCTGCTGAAGGAAAACCAGGTGCCCGTCACTGAAGTCAGCGACTACACCGGCTTCCCGGAAATGATGGATGGCCGGGTCAAGACCCTGCATCCGAAGATCCACGGCGGTATCCTCGGACGCCGGGGCACCGACGACGGGGTTATGGGCGACCATGGCATCAACCCCATCGACATGGTGGTGGTCAACCTGTACCCCTTCGAGGAAACCGTGGCCAACCCGGACTGCGACCTGGTCACCGCCATTGAGAACATCGATATCGGCGGCCCCACCATGGTCCGGGCCGCCGCCAAGAACCATAACGATGTGGCCATCGTGGTGAACGCCTCCGACTACAGCCGGGTGCTGAAGGAACTGGAGGACAACGACGGCCTGCTCAGCCATGCCACCCGCTTCGATCTGGCGGTGAAGGCTTTCGAACACACCGCCGGCTACGACGGTGCCATTGCCAACTACCTGGGTGGACGCACACCGGACAACGACAACGCCGACTTCCCCCGCACCTTCAATGCCCAGTTCGTGAAGGTCCAGGACATGCGCTACGGCGAGAACCCGCACCAGCGGGCGGCGTTCTACGCCGAGCGCCATCCGAAGGAGGCCTCGGTGGCCACCGCGAAACAGCTCCAGGGCAAGGAACTGTCGTTCAACAACGTTGCCGATACCGACGCCGCCCTGGAATGCGTCAAGCCCTTTGCCGACCCGGCCTGTGTTATCGTCAAGCACGCCAACCCCTGCGGTGTGGCCATCGGTGCCGACATCCGCCAGGCCTACGACCTGGCCTTTGCCACCGACCCCACCTCCGCCTTTGGCGGCATCATCGCCTTCAACCGGGAACTGGACAGCGAAACCGCCCAGGCCATCATCGACCGCCAGTTCGTGGAAGTGATCATCGCCCCCACCATCGCGCCTGAAGCGGTGGAGCTGGTGGCCGCCAAGAAGAATGTGCGCCTGCTGGCCTGCGGCGAATTCGATGGTGAACGGGCGAAAGCCATGGACTACAAGCGGGTGACCGGCGGCCTGCTGGTACAGGACCGGGACCTGGGCATGGTCTCCATGGACGACGTCAAGGTAGTTACCGACCGCCAGCCCTCCGAAGACGAGCTCAATGATATGCTGTTCGCCTGGGAAGTGGCCAAGTACGTCAAGTCCAACGCCATCGTCTACGCCCGCGCCGGTCGCACCATCGGCATTGGCGCCGGCCAGATGAGCCGGGTCTACAGCGCGAAGATTGCCGGCATCAAGGCCGCGGATGAGAACCTGGAAGTGAAGGGCTCGGTGATGGCCTCCGATGCCTTCTTCCCGTTCCGGGATGGTATCGATGCCGCCGCTGCGGCGGGCATCACTGCCGTCATCCAGCCCGGCGGCTCCATGCGCGACCAGGAAGTGATCGACGCTGCCAACCAACACGGCATCGCCATGGTCTTCACTGGCATGCGTCATTTCCGCCATTAAGGTTTCAGCCAGAGGACACAACAAGATGAATATCCTGATCATCGGCAGCGGCGGACGTGAACACGCCCTGGCCTGGAAAGCCGCCCAGTCGCCGGACGCCGACCGCGTCTTCGTGGCCCCGGGCAACGCCGGCACCGCCCTGGAACCTCGCCTGGAGAATGTTTCCATCGACGTCATGGACCTGGACGCCCTGGCGGATTTCGCCGCCACCCACGAGGTGGGCCTGACCATCGTCGGCCCGGAGGCGCCGCTGGTGGCGGGCATCGTGGACCGGTTCGAGGCCCGCAACCTGCGGGTGTTCGGCCCCACCGAGGGCGCGGCGCAACTGGAAGGCTCCAAGGCCTTCACCAAGGACTTCCTGGACCGCCAGAAGATCCCCACCGCCGCCTACGCCAACTTCACTGACGTGAACCAGGCCCTGGCCTATGTGCGTGAACAGGGCGCGCCCATCGTGATCAAGGCCGACGGCCTGGCCGCCGGCAAGGGCGTGATCGTGGCCATGACCCTGGAGGAGGCCGAAGAGGCCGTGCGCGACATGCTCGCCGGCAATGCCTTCGGCGACGCCGGCAGTCGTGTGGTGGTTGAGGAATTCCTGGATGGCGAGGAAGCCAGCTTCATTGTCATGGTGGACGGCGAGAACGTGCTGCCCATGGCCACCTCCCAGGACCACAAAAGAGTGGGCGACGGTGATACCGGCCCCAACACCGGTGGCATGGGTGCCTACTCCCCGGCGCCGGTGGTCACCGCCGACGTGCACCAGCGCATCATGGACGAGGTGATCTATCCCACCGTTCGCGGCATGGCGGCGGAAGGGCATCCCTACAAGGGCTTCCTTTATGCCGGCCTGATGATCGACGCCAACGGTGCCCCCAAGGTGATCGAGTTCAACTGCCGCTTCGGCGACCCGGAAACCCAGCCCATCATGCTGCGCATGCAGTCCGACCTGGTGGAACTGTGCAACGCCGCCATCGATGGCCGGCTTGACCGGTGTGAGTCCCGCTGGGATGACCGTGCTTCCGTCGGCATTGTCCTGGCCGCTGGCGGCTACCCGGGCAGCTACCAGAAGGGCGACGCCATCACCGGCCTGCCGGAGCAGGAAACCGAAGGCGAGAAAGTCTTCCACGCCGGCACCCGCATGCAGGGTGAACAGGTACTGACCAACGGTGGCCGCGTGCTCTGCGCCACGGCCCTGGGCGCTTCGGTCACCGAGGCCCAGCAGCGCGCCTATGCACTGGCCGCCCGTATCCATTGGGACGGTGCCTTCTACCGGAATGACATCGCCTACCGGGCCATTGCCCGGGAATCCACCTGAAACTTGAGCCGTCTCAAGGCCCGGTGGCTGCACCGGGCCGTGGTTCCCGCTAGAATCGGCGGATAGACGACACCCGCTTTTCAGTCAGGGACCCTCCATTTCATGTCCGAAGCCCTCTGGATCACTTTTGCCTTCTCCCTGGGCCTGCTCGTCAAGGGCATCGGCCTGCCCCCTCTGGTGGGCTACCTGGCGGCCGGTTTCGTGCTCAGCGGGCTGTCGGAATTCACCCCCCTGGTGGTGGAGGACACGGACGTCCTGGCCCATATCGCACACCTGGGCGTCCTGCTCCTGCTTTTCACCGTGGGCCTCAAGCTGAAGCTGAAGTCCGTGGTCAGCCCGGAGGTCATCGGTGGCAGTCTGCTGCACTTCGGCATCACCTGCGCTGTATTCGCGCCGGGGCTCTACTACATCGCCGGGGTAGACTGGAAGACCGCCATCCTGCTGGCCATTGCCCTGTCGTTCTCAAGTACAGTGCTCGCCGCCAAGGTCCTGGAAGCCAAGCGGGAGCTGAGGGCCTTCCACGGTCGCGTCGCCATCGGCATCCTGATCATGCAGGACCTGATTGCGCTGGCGGTGATGAGTGTGGCTGCGGGCCGGACGCCTTCTGTCTGGGCCCTGATGGTGTTCGCGCTGCCCCTGCTGCGGCCGTTCCTGCACCGCCTGCTGGACGTCAGCGGCCATGACGAACTGCTGGTCCTGCTGGGGCTGTTGCTGGCTCTGGTCATTGGCGGTCTCGGCTTCGAAGCGGTCGGCCTGAGCTCGGAGCTGGGTGCGCTGATCTTTGGTGCCATGCTGGCCAGTCACCCCCGCGCCCAGGAGTTGTCCAAGTCCCTGTGGAGCGTCAAGGAGATCTTCCTGGTGGGGTTCTTCCTGCAGATCGGTGTCGCCGGCCTGCCGGATGGCACGGCCCTGGGCTATGCCCTGCTGGCCACCCTGGTGCTGCCACTCAAGGGCGTCCTGTTCTTCTTCGTGCTGCTGCTGTTCCGGCTGCGGTCCCGCAGCAGCTTCCTCTCCAGCCTGGCGCTGACCAACTACAGCGAGTTCGGACTGATTGTCGCCAGCGTCGCCCTGCCGGACTGGCTGGTCCCCCTGGCCATTGCCGTCTCCATATCGTTTATTGTGTCGGCACCGCTCAATCGCCTGGCCCACCCCATCTATGAGCGCCTGGCCCATCGCCTGACGCCGCTGGAAAGCAGTCGTCGCCATCCCGACGAACAGCCCATTTCACTGGGGAATACCCGTTTCCTGGTGATGGGCATGGGGCGCACCGGTACCGCCGCCTATGACCAGTTGGCCCAGTACGACCCGGACGTGATGGGGCTGGATTCGGACCCGGCCAAGGCCGAGAAACACGCCGCCGCAGGACGTAACGTGGTGTTCTCGGACGCCGAGGATGTCATATTCTGGGAGGGGCTCCACATGCCGAAACTGGAGGGGGTGATCCTCGCCATGAGCGACCTGGAAGGCAAACTCATTGCCGCACGCATGCTGCGCAAGAAGGGCTTTACCGGTTATGTGGTGGCACACACCGGTTTTGTGGAGGAAGCGGAGAAGATCCGTGAGGCCGGCGCCGACGAGGCGTTCCTGACCATGAACGAGACCGGCGTGGCGCTGGCCACTCACCTTCACGACCAGCACAGGCCGACGACGGAAACGCCGGCCTGAGGCAGATTACCAGACAGGATGTCTAGCGGGGGGCGTACTCCAGCACATCGGAATGGAAGTCGCCTTCCGGCAACCCGGCTTCCACCAGTGCGTCCATCAGGGTATAGACCATGGCCGGTGAGCCGCTGCCCATGACCTGGACGTTCCGCCAGTCGAAGCCGGAGCGCAGCACCGCGTCCACCAACTGGTCGTGGTGGCCACTCCAGTCGTTGTCCTCGTCATCCCCCACCACCGGCACGAAGGTGAAGGGCCCCCATTCCCGCTGCCAGGTCTCCGCCAGTTCCCGCAGGTACATATCCTCCGGTCGACGCACCCCCCAGTACAGGGCCACCGGCTGGTCGAAACGGGTTTCCCGAAGGAAGTCCACCATGCTCTTGACCTGGGCAAAGCCGGTGCCGGCCGCCACGAACAGCAGGGGCTTCTCGGGAGCGACCGCCAGGCAGGCCTTGCCATGGGGCATTTCCACCGTCACTTCCGGCCCCTGGATCAGGGCATCGATCACCTTCTGGGCCGACACCCACTCCGGTGTCGCCTGGATATGCAGCTCGACGGCCTGGGCCAGGGGGCTGCTGGCAATGGAAAAGTAACAGGGATCGGTATCCGGCAGGTTGACGGAAAGATACTGGCCGGCGTGGAAGGAAAGCTCCCGGCGACGGTTCAGCTGCAGCTCCACACGATAGACATCGTGACTGATGGCGCGTACATCGGCGACTTTGGCCTGAAAGGTCTTGGGCGGGTTCTGTCCAGCGGCCATAACGGCGTCTATCTCCAGTTCCAGGTCGGTGAGTGCCTCGGTGCGGCACATCATCAGGGGTTCACCGACCATGATGGTCTGTTGGTTTCGGGTATTGAGGGCCCTGCCCGAAAGCAGGCGAGCCTCGCAGATCTCGCACACGCCATTGCGACACGAGGCGGGTACGGCAATGCCGGCCCGGGCGGCGGCGGTCAGCAGGTCGTCGGCGGAATGACAGTCAAAGGACAATCCGGCGGGCTGCAGCAGCGCTCTTTTTACACCCGTGGCCATATCAGTCGGGGCGGGTACCGGGAAGTTCAATCCCCAGGCTGTCCCACTTTTCGTCCACCCGGCGTTTGACCTCGTCGTCCATGGTGATCGGCGTACCCCACTCCCGGTCGGTTTCGCCGGGCCACTTGCTGGTGGCATCCAGCCCCATCTTGGACCCCAGCCCCGATACCGGCGAGGCGAAATCCAGGTAGTCGATGGGGGTATTCTCCACCATGGTGGTGTCCCGCACCGGGTCCATACGGGTCGTCATGGCCCAGATCACGTCGTTCCAGTCCCGGGCATTGACGTCGTCATCGGTGACGATCACGAACTTGGTGTACATGAACTGGCGCAGGAAGGACCATACGCCCATCATCACCCGCTTGGCGTGGCCGGGGTACTGTTTTTTCATGGTCACCACCGCCAGCCGGTAGGAGCAGCCTTCCGGCGGCAGGTAGAAGTCGACGATTTCCGGGAACTGCTTCTGCAGGATGGGAATGAAGACTTCGTTCAGCGCCACCCCGAGGATCGCCGGCTCATCCGGCGGGCGTCCGGTGTAGGTGCTGTGGTAGATGGGGTCCTTGCGGTGGGTGATTCGCTCCACGGTAAACACCGGGAACTGTTCCACCTCGTTGTAGTAGCCGGTGTGGTCGCCGAAGGGGCCTTCCGGCGCGGTATCGTCCGGATAGATAAAGCCTTCCAGCACAATCTCGGCACTGGCGGGCACCTGCAGGTCGCTCAGGCCGGCCTGGACCAGCTCCGTACGCCCGCCCCGCAGCAGCCCGGCGAAGGCGTATTCCGACAGGGTGTCCGGCACCGGTGTGACCGCCCCCAGGATGGTGGCCGGGTCGGCGCCCAGGGCCACCGCGATGGGGAAGGGTTCCCCCGGGTGGACACGTTGCCATTCCTGGAAGTCCAGGGCGCCGCCCCGATGACTGAGCCAGCGCATGATCAGGCGGTTCCTGCCGATCACCTGTTGCCGGTAGATGCCCAGGTTCTGCCGCTCCTTGTGGGGGCCACGGGTGATCACCAGGGGCCAGGTGATCAGCGGGCCGGCATCCCCGGGCCAGCATTGCTGGACCGGAATGGTGGACAGGTCCACGTCATCCTTTTCAACCACCACGTCCAGGCAGGGCGCGGAACGCAGGACCTTGGGGCTCATGCGCATGACCTGCCGGAACAGGGGCAGTTTCTCGATGGCGTCCCGGAAGCCCTTGGGGGGATCCGGTTCCTTGAGGTAGGCCAGCAGTTTGCCGATGTCCCGCAGCGCGGTAACGCTGTCCTGCCCCATGCCCATGGCCACCCGTCTGGGCGTGCCAAACAGGTTGCCCAGCACCGGCATGTCGTAACCCTTCGGTTTTTCAAACAGCAGCGCCGGGCCGCCGGCCCGCAGGGTACGGTCGCAGATTTCGGTCATTTCCAGGTGGGGGTCCACCTCGGTGGAAATACGCTTCAACTCACCCATTTGCTCCAACTGGGTGATGAAGTCTCTCAGGTCGTTGTACTTCATGCCGGGCTCCGTTGGTTGCTCACCGCGATGTCAGCCGGTTCTGGCAAGGCCACGCCTGCTGATGGCGGAGTATTGCACAAGGTGGGGGACGGCGTGTTCAGCAAACCTCGGGCAATTGCCTGAATACAGGTGCGCGCAGAGGGCTGGCGGCCAGTGCCGGGGAGCCCCTCCCCGGACCGTTAAATTTTGCCATGGACGGCAAAACCGAGCCTACAGGGACGTATTGACGGCGTGTCCGGGGAGGGGCTCCCCGGTGCTGGCCCTCTCACAGGTTCCTGCGCCTGGAGCCCCCACTCTGGCCGAGATCAGCGACGCTTCATGGACTGGAAGAACTCGTCGTTGGTCTTGGTGTCCTTGAGCTTGTCCAGCAGGAACTCGATGGCGGCGGTATCGTCATCCATGGAGTGCAGCAGCTTGCGCAGGATCCAGATTCGCTGGATGTCGGCCTCGCTCATCAGCAGGTCTTCGCGGCGGGTGCCGGAGCTGCGGATGTTGAGGGCCGGGTAGACCCGCTTCTCGGCAATCTTGCGGTCCAGGTGCACTTCCATGTTACCGGTGCCCTTGAACTCCTCGTAGATCACCTCGTCCATCTTGGAACCGGTGTTCACCAGAGCCGTCGCCAGGATGGTCAGACTGCCGCCCTCTTCCACGTTACGGGCGGCACCGAAGAAGCGCTTGGGCTTTTCCAGGGCGTGGGCGTCGACACCACCGGTCAGCACCTTGCCGGAGGACGGGATCACGGTGTTGTAGGCCCGTGCCAGGCGGGTGATGGAGTCCAGCAGGATGACCACATCCTTCTTGTGCTCCACCAGGCGCTTGGCCTTCTCGATGACCATTTCCGCCACCTGCACGTGACGGGCCGGCGGCTCGTCGAAGGTGGAGGCGATCACCTCGCCGCGCACGGTACGCTGCATCTCCGTCACTTCCTCCGGACGCTCGTCGATGAGCAGCACCATCACATGGCACTCGGGGTTGTTACGGGTGATGGACTGGGCAATGCCCTGCATCAGCAGCGTCTTACCGGCCTTGGGCGGGGAGACGATCAGACCGCGCTGGCCCTTGCCGATGGGTGCCACCAGATCCAGCACTCGGGAGGTCAGGTCTTCGGTGCTGCCGTTACCCGCCTCGAGCATCAGTCGCTCTTCCGGGAACAGCGGCGTCAGGTTTTCAAACAGAATCTTGTTGCGGGCGTTGTCCGGCTTGTCGAAGTTGATCTCGTTGACCTTGAGCAACGCGAAATAGCGCTCGCCGTCCTTCGGAGGCCGGATCTTGCCGGCGATGGTGTCGCCGGTACGGAGGTTGAAACGGCGGATCTGGCTCGGGGACACGTAGATGTCGTCCGGGCCCGCCAGGTAGGAGGCATCAGCGGACCGGAGGAAGCCGAAGCCGTCCTGCAGGATTTCCAGTACGCCGTCACCGTATATGTCCTCGCCGCTCTTGGCATGCTTCTTCAGGATCGTAAAAATCACGTCCTGCTTGCGCGAACGGGCCAGGTTTTCCAGGCCCATTTCCTGCGCAATATCGAGCAATTCGGGCATGGACTTCTGCTTGAGTTCAGTAAGATTCATAGTTTGTTGATTTTCAGGAATGGAAGTAAGCGATAGTTGGGATGACAGGGAAGCCCTGAACGGATTGATCAGAAAACGCTAGTAACTATTGATACCAGTAACTGTCGATGCTAGTAACTGTTGATGCTGGCCAGATGGAGCAACCGGTAGTGATGGAGTCCGGAAAAGTATTGAGGCCAGGGACAGGGAGAACAACCGTTCGCCAGGCAAACAGGATAATCGTCCAGACCCCGCACCCGTGTCAAGTGCCACCGACCAGTTTTTCAACAGTTTTTGAACTTTGGCGCCTGATTCCCGACGAATTCCCGGTGACAGCCCGTACCTCCCTATTCCTGTTGGGGTATTCCCTTCCCTTGCCCGGCGCCAATACGGATACTGTAGTGAATCATCCTATTTAGCACCCATAGACAGTTTTCGACGCGGAGTTCGCCATGAGCAGCACACCCACCGGTGACCTGACCCCTCTCAATATTGCCCTGCTGACCGTATCCGACACCCGGGGCCCGGGCGAGGACACCTCCGGGCAGTACCTGGAGGACCAGTTGCTGGACGCGGGTCACCGGCTGGCCGCCCGGCGCCTGCTGCCGGACGACATCTACCTGGTACGGGCCCTGATGGCCCGCTGGATTGCCGACCCGGCGATCCATGCCATTATCATTACCGGGGGCACCGGCTTCCACGAGCGGGACAGCACGCCCGAGGCGGTGGCGCCACTGCTGGACAAGACCATCGACGGCTTTGGCGAGGAGTTCCGGCGCCTGTCCCAGCAGGACATTGGCACCTCCACCATCCAGTCCCGGGCCTTCGGTGGCTTGGCCAACCACACCGTGATTTTCTGCCTGCCCGGCTCCACCGGCGCCTGTCGCACCGGCTGGGAGGGCATCCTCAGCACGCAACTGGACAGCCGCCACGGGCCCTGTAACTTTTCGGCCCTGGTGCAGCGCAAGCCGGACCGCCCCCTGCACCGGCTTGACGAAAAGATCGGCGACAGGGCACAGCACTGATGGCCAGCCAGGACCTGACCTCCCTCGACGACGCCCTGGACCACCTGCTGGCCCGGGCCCACACGGTGACGGAAACCCGGACCCTGCCCCTGCACCGGACCCTGGGCCGGGTGCTCGCCACCGATATCACCGTGCCTGCGGATGTGCCCCCGGCGGACAACAGTGCGGTGGACGGCTACGCTGTACGTGCTGCGGACCTGGCCACGAATACGGTACTGCCCGTGTCCGCCCGGGTAGCTGCCGGGGAAGCCCCGGGAGTACTGGAGCCCGGTACGGCCGTGCGCATCTTTACCGGCTCGGAGATCCCGGCCGGGGCGGATGCCGTGGTGATGCAGGAGCGGACCGAGTCGAGGGATGGCGGTATCGCGATTACGGCCAAGGTGGAGACTGGCCAGAATATCCGTCGTCAGGGGCAGGACCTGTCAAAGGGGGCTGTTGCCCTGAATGCCGGCACCCCGATCCGCCCGCAGGAAATGGGGCTGCTGGGGTCCATGGGGATCGGCGAGGTCACGGTATGCCGCCGCCTGAAGGTGGCGGTGTTCTCCACCGGTGATGAACTGGTGGAACCGGGCCGCCCACTGCAACCCGGGCAGATCTACAACACCAATCGCTTCACCCTGACCGGCCTGCTGGAAGCCGCGGGCTGCGAGGTCACCCGCTGCGAAACGCTCCGGGACCGCCGGGAAGCCACCCGCGCAAGCCTGGAAACCGCAGCGGAAGAGGCTGATCTCATTATCACCAGCGGTGGCGTCTCCGTGGGTGAGGAGGATCATGTCCGCGCCGTGCTGGAAGAGGCCGGCGAGCTGTCCCTGTGGCGGCTGGCCATCAAGCCCGGTAAGCCCCTGGCCTTCGGCACCATCGACGGCACACCGGTGCTGGGACTGCCCGGCAATCCCGCCGCCGTGCTGGTGACCTTCCTGGTGGCGGGCCTGCCCTATATCCGCCGGTGCCAGGGCAACCGCCGTTTCCGCCCCCTGGGGGAACCCCTGCCCGCTGGCTTTGCCGTGGACAGGCCCTCCGTCCGCCGGGAATTCGTGCGGGCCCGCAAGGAGCCTGGCGAACAGGGCGTGGTGATCACCGCCTATCCCAACCAGAGCTCCGGCGTGCTCAGCTCCGCCTGCTGGGGCGATGGCCTGGCGGTGGTACCGGAGAACACCACCATCATCGCCGGTGATATCATTCACTATTACTCATTCAGCGAACTGCTCGGGTAGCACCATGGCCGACGATACCCTCACCATCCGTTTCTTCGCCCGCCTGCGGGAAGAGCTGGATACCGACAGTGAAACCCTGCCCTGCACCGGCAACCAGACCGCCGGCGACCTGCTGGCACAACTGGCCGGTCGAGGTGGCCCATGGCAGCAACTGGTGGATGGTCAGCCGGTGATGATTGCCGTGAACCAGACCATGGCCAATGCCCGGACCCCGGTGCACCCCGGAGACGAAGTGGCCTTTTTCCCGCCGGTAACAGGAGGCTGACCATGGCTGATGAGGTACTTGTCAGCGAGGCGGACTTTGATCCAGCGACGGAATACGCCCGGCTGCGGGACAGCGGTGCTGGCACCGGTGCCATTGCCACCTTTACCGGGTTGGTGAGGGACAGTGGCGACCTGACAGGTGTGACCGGTCTGTACCTGGAACACTATCCCGGCATGACCGAGCAGGTGATCGAAGACCTGATCCGCCAGGCACGGGAGCGCTGGAACCTGCGGGCCGTTCGGGTCATCCATCGGGTTGGCACCCTGAACCTGACGGACCAGATTGTGTTCGTGGGGGTCGCCAGCGCCCACCGGGAAGACGCCTTTGCCGCCTGCCAGTTCCTGATGGATATCCTCAAGACCAGTGCCCCCTTCTGGAAAAAGGAACTGACCGAGGAGGGGGAGCATTGGGTGGAGCAGAAGGATACGGATGTTCAGCTTGGGGAACGTTGGTCCTCGTAGTCTTCCGGCTTGGGGGCGGGCCCCGGGGCGGTCTTCTGGCTCGGGGCTGGTCCCGGGATAGGGAAGCCTTTCTTCTGGGAAAAGAACTCGCTTCGCTCAGACACCTTTTCCCGGCAGAAAGACCTCCCCACCCGATACCGATCAATTCACTGCTTTTCTCTGGTTTGCTGATAGGTTTTTTCAGTTTCCCAGCCGGTTGATGTTGTCCAGTAAGGTTTCCGGCCCGACCATCACCGGTTTCGCGCCCGCCGCTTCGGCAAAGGCCATGACCTTTCTTTCGCCGTTTTCCAGTCTCTGCTCCAGCATCGGCACCAGGGTGACCGGATAGACACCGTGTAGCGGGTGCTGTCGGTCACCGCACTGGACGAAGACGGGTTCACCAGGGTTGCGGTGGTAGGCGTTCAGGAGTTCCAGAAATAGCTCTGGGGTTACGTTCGGGGTGTCGCAGGGAGAGACCAGCACGGCATCGGCGCCCTCTTCCGCCGCGGCCCGAAGGCCTGCCAGCAGACCGGCCAGGGGGCCCTGCCACCGGAATTCCTCCGGGTCGCTGACCAGTCGGGGACTGTAGTGTTGGTAGTGTCCCCGGGAGCGGTTGGCGCTGATCCACACCGGAGAGACCACCGGCGCCAGGGCGTCCAGCACCCAGGCCACCAGCGGGCGGCCCCGCCAGTCCACCAGGCCCTTGTCGACTCCGCCCATGCGGCGGCCCTCGCCACCGGCCAGGATCAGGCCGGCGATACGGGGTGAGTGATTTCCGTCAGCCATAAAAAAACCGCCCGTGAACCTCAAGTCCAGGGGCGGCCTGGTGTCCGGTCCGGCAAATCCACGAATTCACCAGACGGTACACGGGGACCGGCAACCGATCAGAGGTTGCTGTCCAGGAAGGCGGCCAGCTGGCTCTTGGATAGCGCGCCCACCTTGGTGGCATCCACGTTGCCGTTCTTGAACAGCATCAGGGTGGGGATACCCCGGATGTTGAACTTGGGCGGCGTCTGCTCGTTCTCGTCGATGTTCAGTTTGCAGACCTTGAGCTTGCCCTCGTATTCCTCGGCAATTTCTTCCAGTACCGGTGCAATCATCTTGCACGGGCCACACCATTCCGCCCAGTAATCCACCAGTACGGGGGTGTCGGCGCCCAGTACATCCTGGTCAAAGGAATCGTCGGTTACGTTTACGATATTTCCGCTCATTACTGTTTCCTGTGCTTTCATCGGGCTCCCGCCAGCCAGGGGAGGGACTCGGCCCGATGCTCTGGATCTTTTGACGGTGGCAGCACCGCCGCGAATAAAACGTTGGCTGTTATGAAATGACGTTGCTCATTACTTTACGCGATTTCTCCTCCACCTGTGAAGCGCTGACAAGCGTATAGGTATGAGTCACTACCCGTTACTGACAGGCCCGTCGCGTTTCGCTTATAGTACCGGCAGCGACGTTCCACGGGCAATGCCGTGTATAAAGGCAGGCAATAGGATTTCAAGACACGTGACGGCTTCAGACAATGCCAATCCCCCCGAGCTGCTTGCAGCCATCGACATGGGCTCCAACAGCTTCCACATGGTGGTTGCCCGTCAGGTTCACGGAGAGATACGCACCCTCGAGAAAATGGGTGAGAAGGTCCAGCTTGGCGCCGGACTGGATGAAAACAATTACCTTACCGAAGAGGCCCAGCAACGGGCCCTGGACTGTTTGAGCCGGTTTGCCCAGCGCCTTAGCGGCATGCCCCAGGAAGCGGTGCAGATTGTCGGCACCAACGCCCTGAGGGTCGCCCGCAATGCCAATTCGTTTATCGCCCGGGCCGAGGAGGTGCTGGGCTACCCGGTGGAGATCATCGCCGGCCGGGAAGAGGCGCGGCTGATCTACCTGGGAGTGTCCCACACCCTGTCCGATGATACCGGGCGACGGCTGGTGGTGGACATCGGTGGCGGCAGTACCGAGTTCATCATTGGCGAGCGCTTCGAGACCCAGGCCCTGGAAAGCCTTCACATGGGGTGTGTGTCCTTCCGCAACCGCTACTTCCCGGACGGCAAGATCAGCCGCCGGCAGATGGACCAGGCGGTCACCCACGCCTCCCAGGAACTGCTCAACATCCGCTCCCGTTACCGGGAACTGGGCTGGCACAGCTCGGTGGGCTCGTCCGGCTCCATCAAGGCGGTGGCCAGCGTGCTGTCCAGCCTGCGCATCACCGATGGCCACATCGACCTCAAGAGCATGCGGGAGCTGCGCCGGCGGTTGATCGACATGGGGCATGTGCGACGGCTCGCGGACCTGGGCGTCCGCACCGACCGCCAGAGCATCTTCCCGGCGGGCTTCGCCATCCTGCTGGCGGCGTTCGAATCCCTGGGTATCGAGAGTATGACCTACGCCGACGGGGCCCTGCGGGAGGGTCTGCTGTACGACATTCTGGGCCGGATCCAGCACGAGGATGTGCGGGAACGCACCATCACGGCCCTGCAGGAGCGGTACCACCTGGACCAGCGCCACGGCGAGGCGGTGGAAGCCTCGGCCATTGCCCTCTGGCAACCGGTGTGCCGGGACTGGGATATCGACACGCTGGCGGACGAGGAACTGCTGCGATGGGGCTGCCGGCTCCACGAGATCGGACTGACCATTTCCCACAGCCAGTACCACAAGCACGGCGCCTACCTGTTGCGCTATTCCGACCTGCCCGGCTTCACCCAGCAGTTTCAGCTGGAACTGGCCACCCTGGTACGCGGCCACCGCCGCAAGTTCAGCACCGCTATTTTCGAGAACTTCTCCCCGGAGGACGCCACCCGCCTCAAGCGCCTTTGCGTGCTGGTGCGACTGGGTGTCCTGCTGCAACACGCGCGCAACTATGATGCGCCGCCGGTGGTCGTGGCCCAGGCCTCCGGGAAGCGCCTGCAGCTCACCTTCGAGGAAGACTGGCTGAGCGAGCGCCCGCTGACCCTGGCGGACTTCGAAAACGAGCGGGAGTACCTCGCCAAACAGGGCTTTGACCTGGTTATCCAGACCCGCTGACGCATACCCTGCCGATTACCGTTCTAGCTGGGCTTCCAGTTCTTCCAGCTTCTCACCCGTCTCCAGCCAGGTGGCTTCCGCTTCCTCCAGGGCCGCCCTGGTGGAGGCCTGTTCCGCCAACAGCTCCCTGAGGCGCCCCTTGTTGGCCTCCTCATAGAGGGACGCATCGGACAGCACCTGCTCCAGCTCCGCCAGCCGGGCCTGGCTGGTTTCCATGGTCTTTTCCGCCCGGGCGAGCTGCTTCTTCCAGGGACTGAGCTGTTGTCTCAGTTCCGCCTGCTCCCGCTTGCGGGCCTTGCGCTGGTCGGCGGTCAGTCCCGCGCCGGCGGCCATAACCGTGGCCTGACTGTCCCGTCGCGGCGGCTGGTCATCGTCCTTGCGACGGTCCGCCAGCCAGCGTTCGTAATCCTCCAGGTCACCCTCGTAGGCGGTAACCGAGCCATCGTTCACCAGCCAGAACTCGTCCACCGTGTTCCGCAGCAGGTGACGGTCGTGGGAGACCACCACCATGGCGCCGTCGAAGTTCTGCAACGCCATGGTCAGGGCCTGGCGCATTTCCAGGTCCAGGTGGTTGGTGGGCTCGTCCAGCAGCAACAGGTTGGGTTTCTGCCAGGCAATCACCGCCAGGGCGACCCGGGCCTTCTCACCCCCGGAGAAGGAACGGATCGGCGACAGGGCCTCATCCCCATGGAAATCGAACCCGCCCAGGAAGTTGCGGATGCTCTGCTCTGACGCTTTGGGCGACAACCGCTGCAGATGCAGGAACGGGCTGGCATCCAGATCCAGGGATTCCAGTTGGTGCTGGGCAAAGTAACCGATGGCCAGGTGCTCACCGCCGGTGCGCTCACCGCCCAATAGGGTGGCCTCCCCCCGCAGGGCGTCCATCAGCGTGGACTTGCCGGCGCCATTGGGGCCCAGCAGGCCAATGCGACTGCCGGGCAGCAGGGTCAGGTTCAGGCCCGACAGGACCACCGACTCCCCGTGCCCGGCGCGACCGTTACGGATGGACAGCAACGGGTTGGAGACCTTGTCCGCCACCGGGAAGGTAAAGCTGAAGGGCGAGTCGATATGGGCCGGCGCAATCTGCTCCATGCGCTCCAGGGCCTTGACCCGGCTCTGGGCCTGCCGGGCCTTGGTGGCCTTGGCCCGGAAACGGTCGATAAAACGCTGGATCTCCGCCACCCGGGCCTGCTGCTTCTCGAAGTTGGCCTGCTGCTGGGCCAGGCGCTCCCGGCGCTGGTCCTCGAAAGCGGAGTAGTTGCCGGTGTACTGCACCAGCTTGTTGCGATCGAAGTGGATCACCTGGGTGGCCACCCGGTCCATGAAATCCCGGTCGTGGGAGATAAACAGCAGGGTGCCGGAATAGCCCGCCAGCCAGTTTTCCAGCCAAAGGCAGGCGTCCAGGTCCAGGTGGTTGGTGGGCTCGTCCAGCAGCAACAGGTCCGAGGGTTTCATCAGCGCCTGGGCCAGGTTCAGGCGGATCCGCCAGCCGCCGGAAAAAGAGGACACCGGGCGGTCGGCATCGCCGTCGGCAAACCCCAGACCGCGGATCAGGGCCTCGGCCCGCCGGGACGCGGACCAGGCCTCGTGCAGGTCCAGGTCACCGTGGATCCGGGCCATGGCGTGGTCGTCACCGTTGGCCTCGGCCTGCTCCAGCTCCGCCTCCAGCTCCCGCAGGCGAGTGTCGCCATCAAGCACGAAATCCCGGGCACTGCGTGGGGAGGCTTCCACTTCCTGGGCCATATGGGCGATCCGGCAGCCCCCGGGCAGGCTTGCCTCCCCCTGTTCGGGGCTCAACTGGCCCAGCAGAAGCTGGAAAAGACTGGATTTTCCGGCACCATTGGCCCCGACAATGGCAGCCCGCTGGCCGGGCTGGATGGTGACGCTGGTGGAGTCTAGCAACCAGACACCACCGCGTTGTAAACTGAGGTTGGTTATCGTAAGCATCGCGGGATTATAACGTCCTGGGTGGACCAACGACGAGCGAAGAATGCCAGAGAACGACGACCATGACACGACAGCGGAAACGGACACGCCACTCTGGCGCTTTGCCCTGGCACTCTGGCAACAGGACGCCGCCCGCGACCTCTGCCTGCAACTGCAGGAACAGGGCTGGAGCGTGACCCGGCTGCTCTGTGCGGGCTGGATGGCCCGCCAGGGGCGACACTACTCCGGCAACGAGCCCGAGTCGCTTCAACAGTGGCGCCGGAATGTGACGGAGTCGATACGACACCTGAAGAAATCCCTGGGCAAATCGGATAGTCTGCTCGCCCCCCTGAGGGAGAGTCTGGCCAGGGCCGAACTGGAGGCCGAGCGTATCGAACTCTACCGGGCATGGCAGACCCTGCGGGACACCGCCCCCGGCGACACAACCCGCCCCGGGCCGTCGATAACGGAGTCCAACCTCCGGCAGGCTGCCCCGGCGACCAACGGCAGCATCAACGGCATGACGGAGCCCATGATCAGACAACTGGCACAGCTTATAGGCACCGTTTCCTCCGGACACAGCCACCCATCGGGGAGTCAAGGGGCATGACCCGCTGGCTGATCCGGCTCGCCTTTCCCGCCCTGGGACTGCTGGTGGCGTTGATCGTGTACGGCGTCAAGGCCCCCGAGTCCGCCCCCGACAAGCCCGAGGAGCCGAGGCAATCCGATTCCATGCCGTCCTTCGAGGAACTGGTGCCGGCACCGGTGGCGCCGGAAGGTCCCGACATCGTCTTCAAGTGGCAGGACGACGATGGCAGCTGGCACTACGCCGACCAGCCCCCGAAGAAAGGGCCCTGGTATACCCTCGCCATCGAATCCGGCCGGGAAACCCAGCCGGTTACCCCCGACAGCCCGGACCCGGCGTACGAAGACCTGGCCGCACCCTACTCCGCCCCGTTCGCCCTGGACCCCCACTATTCCGGGAACGGTAGCTGATCATCCTGAAAGACCGCCCCGGCCGGTGTCAGGATTAAGACACCGTCAGTGGTATCAGAGCCTTAAAGGGGTTACCTTTGGCCTTCGTTATGACTCTTCAGACAACACAATCCCAGACACTACAACCACAGTGACAGGAACCATCATGAAGAAATCGCTTATCGCCCTCTCCGTTGCCGGCATTCTGGCCGGATGTTCAGCCAGCAACCAGACGCCGGAAGTCACCCAGGCGCCGCTGGAAACCAACGGTGAGAAAGTCAGTTACGGCATGGGCATGGTGTTCGCCGAGCGCATGAAGAATGACCTGCCGGACCTGGAACTGGAGCAGTTCATCGAAGGCTTCCGCCAGGGTCACTCCGGCGAGGGAGAACCCCGTCTCAGCCGGGAAGAAATCCAGCAGGCCATGATGGCCTACCAGCAGGAGCTGCAGACAAAACAACAGCAGGAAATGGATCAGGCCGCCACCGACAACCTGGAGAAAGGTGAAGCCTTCCTGGCGGAGAATGCCGAGCGGGAGGAGGTCATGACCACCGACTCCGGACTGCAGTACGAGGTGCTGGAAGAAGGCGATGGTGAAAAACCCGGCCCCGAGGACGAAGTGAAAGTCCACTACACCGGCGAGTTGCTCTCCGGCGAAGTGTTCGACAGCTCCCGTGAACGGGGCGAGCCAGTGACCTTCCGCCTCAACCAGGTCATTGAGGGCTGGACCGAGGGACTGCAACTGATGAACGAAGGCAGCCGCTACAAGCTCTACATCCCCTCCGACCTGGCCTATGGCCCCGGCGGCAACATGAGTATCGGCCCCAACGAAACCCTGGTGTTCGATGTGGAACTGCTGGACGTCAACCCGGAAGCAGCCGCGGAGTAATCCGCACGGGATTGACCATACAAAAAGGGGCAGCGCCGGACGCTGCCCCTTTTTTATGTTCGCTGTCCTGGTCGGCCAACTCTCCGGTCAATACCGTCAGGCCGAGGACGGCACCTTGCCCGCGTGAACATTGTGCAGGTGCTCAATCAGGAAGTCCTCCAGCTCGAAACGGGTCTCCAGGGCCTCACCCAGCCGGGACAGTTCCGCCATCAGGTCATCCATTTCCGATTCGGAAGGCCGCTTGCCATCCACCCGCTCGTTGAAGTCCAGCACCACTTCGGTGGTCTCGCTGATGCGGGGATAGATACGACCGGCCAACTCAATGCCGCCATCGTCAAATTCCCTGGCTTCCTGGATCAACTGCTCGTAGACCTCGAAATGCCCTGCGGAGGTGTAGTCCACCAGGATCTCGCAAAGCCGCTCAAGCTTCTTTCCCAGGTCCTCGGATGGTGTACTCCTGGCCGTATCCGACAGGTCACAGTAATGGACCAGCAATTCCTGGCGTTCCTTCAGCCAGCGGTCAATCAGCTGGTGGACGCCTCCCCAGCGTTCCTTCGCGTCGCGGCAATTGTCTAACATGGTGCCTCCCGGGCGGATTTATTATTGGCTTGCGCAGCCGATGTTGGCGAAGTGTCCCGACTCCACGTGAACCAAGTTACCCCAATTTCGCTCAGCCGGGCAAGCCTCAAAAAACACGCCATAAACGACAACGCCCCGCCAATATGACGGGGCGTTAACGGTTCAAGGGCAGACGCTCCTCAGCGGGATGTGGACTGCCCCCGGAGCAGGCCGAACAGGATGCCAAGGGAGGCCAGCACGATCAGGGTGAAGAACATCGCGGTCCACCCCGGGATACTGACGCCCAGGAAGGTCCACGCCACCTTGGCGCAGTCGCCGGTACCCTTGATGGACATGGCCAGCACATCCATCAGCGGGAACATCTCCAGCATGAAATCCACGGATCCGCCACAGGCGGGCACCTGGTCTGCCGGCAGGCTCTGGAGCCACAGCTGGCGGCCAGCCAGACCAAGGCCCGTCCCCGCCGCCAGGGCCAGCAGGAAACCGTAGATGCGACCGCCGGTGTCGCCGGGATTATGGATCACCGCGATCAGGCTCACCGCCGCCACCGCCATGAACGCAAAGCGCTGCAGCCAGCACAGAGGGCAGGGCTCCAGGCCCATGACATGTTCCATGTAGAAGGCCACGGCCAGCAGCCCGGCGGACACCAGGAATGCAAAGAGAAACACCAACCTGCGCATACAACTCCTTCCTCCTGTCAAAGACCGGTTCCGTGCCCGCCAATGGCTGCATCAACCGGCGGGGCCTGCTATTCTGCGGACCAGACTTTCCATTAATGTGAACCAAGAACGCCGATGATGAATCGACCCTTTGCCCTCTGGGCTACCTTGCTGTTGACCTGTGCCCTGTCATTCCCGGCCCTGGCCGCCGATGAACCTGCGGAAGGGGAGGATGAAGCCGCCACCGGGTCCTTCACCGAGTACGTGGAGATGACACCACCCTTCGTCACCCACGTTGGCGAACCCACCGAGAGCCCCGCCTACCTCAAGGCCGAGGTCAGCCTTCGGGTTGGTACCGAAACCGCCAGGGAGGCCATTGAAACCCACATGCCGCGCCTGCGCCATGAACTGGTCATCCTTTTTGGCGAACAGACCGACCTCGACACCCTGGCCAGCACCGAGGGCCAGCAGGCCGTGCGGCAGGAAGCCCTCACGCGCCTGAACCAGGTACTGGCGGACCAGCAGACCGGCGAGGAGATCGTGGACGTGCTGTTCACCTCCTTTGTGGTCCAGCGCCGCTAGGCGTCTGCGAGGCATAAATCACGCAGACGCCTGATATCCCTTTCGGTAACGGCAACTGGGACCGTCAACTGGCCAGATAGTTCTCCAGGAATCCGGCAAATGTGCCGGTGTCCTCACTTTCCATGGCACGCTGGTCGTCCAGGGAGGCTCGGGTCATGCGCTCGAATTCGGCCCTGACCCGCTCGTCCGGCACCGCATCCCGCAGCGACTGCTGGTGCTCGGCGGACAGCGCCAGGGTCCACTCCCGGTGGCCCCGCCCGGTTTCCTCCATGGCATCCAGGACCCGTGCCGACGGCAGCAGCCCAGGCTGCTCCAGCTTCTGGCGCTGCACTTCCAGGGCTTCCCGGTAGACCTTGCCCCCCTGCCAGTGATCAAGCTTCTCCGCCAGCCACTGCAGGTCGTCCAGGGCCTCGGCGGCCGCTGTCATGACCGGTGTTGAGCGGTCACAACGATTGATCCGCAGCTCCGGGTTGCGACCCTCGTTGACCACATCCTTGTAGTTGTCGTCCAGCCGCTCACATTCATCATCACCAATGCGCGGGCTGTCCCTGAGCAGGCAACCCAGCAGGAACAGGTCCAGGAAATCCACCTGGGGGGCATTCAGGCCCACGGGGGAAAACGGGTCCAGGTCCAGGCAGCGCACCTCGATGTATTCCACGCCCCGGGTGTCCAGGGCCTGGATGGGCTTCTCCCCCCGCTCCGTGGTGCGCTTGGGCCGCACGGCACTGTAATACTCGTTCTCGATCTGGAGGATGCTGGTGTTGATCTGGATGAACTGGTCGCCCCGGCGGGTACCGATCTTCTGGTATTCCGGCCAGTCGGTGTGGATGGCCCGGTCCAGGGTCTCGGTGTAGGTCTTCAGTTCATTGAAACAGATGTTCAGGGAGGACTGGGCGTTGTTGTGGTACCCCAGGTCCCCCATGCGCAGGGAAGTGGCATGGCGACCGAACCAGGAGTCGTCACCCAGGGGCGTGAGCTGGTGCTTCACGTCCCTCACGAAGCTGGCGTCCAGGGCCGGCGAGGCACCAAACAGCAGCATCAGCAGCCAGCTCTGGCGGCGGAAATTACGGATCAGCCAGAAGTACTGGTCTGACTTGAAGTCCTTGAGGGACTGGCGGTTTTCCAGGACACCCTGCCAGGTCTGCCAGAAGCTGTCCGGCAGCGACAGGTTGTAGTGGGCCCCGGCAATGCTCTGCATCATGCGGCCGTAACGCACCGCCAGGCCCTGACGGTAGACGTGCTTGAGCTGGCCGATATGGGAACTGCCGTACTCGGCAATGGGAATGCTGGGATCGCCGTCCAGGCCGCAGGGCATGCTGGCGGACCAGAGCACCTCGTCCCCCAGGTGCTGGTGCACGAACCAGTGGATATCCCGCAGCGAGGCCAGCATCTCTTCGGTGCTGCGACACACCGGCGTGATCAGCTCCAGCAACGACTCGGAATAGTCGGTGGTAATGCGGGGGTGGGTCAGCGCCGAGCCCAGTGCTTCCGGGTGCGGCGTCTGCGCGATAAACCCGTTGCGGTCGACCCGCAGTCCTTCCTTCTCGGCTCCCTTCAGGAAACCGTCCCAGTCACTGGCCGTCAGCTGTGAAAACAGCGCCTGGCGTGATGCACCCATGGTTGACTCCTCTGATCACCAGGTAAACGGCCTGCTTGCCGTTCCGGACAATGTGTCGGAGCTTCTGGAAAGGGCCCGGACCGTTTACTGAGCCCGGGACGTTTTCGGAAGCTTCAAGGCATATGGGGGCAATTGCCCCCAACTCAATGATTAGCGCTTGTCCTTGGCTGACGCCAGTGCCTGTGCCAGCGCACCGGCCATGGCTCCCTGGGGCTGTTGCTCCGGTTTGCCGCGACCGTTCTGGCGGTTGCCCGCACCCTGCCGGGGCTTGCCGGAAGCCTTGCTGTCGCCCTGCCCCCGTTGCGGCCGGTTGCTCTCGCCGGGCTTGTCGTCCAGGCGCATGGACAGGCCGATGCGTTTGCGGGGGATATCCACTTCCATTACCTTGACCTTGACAATATCGCCGGCCTTGACCACTTCGCGGGGGTCCTTGACGAAGTCATGGGACAGGGCCGAGATATGCACCAGCCCGTCCTGGTGGACACCGATATCCACGAACGCCCCGAAATTGGTGACGTTGGTTACCGAGCCTTCCAGGGTCATGCCCGGCTTCAGGTCGTTCAGGGTTTCCACCCCTTCCTGGAAGCTGGCAAAGCGGAACTCCGGACGCGGGTCCCGGCCCGGCTTCTCCAGCTCCGCGATGATATCGCGGATGGTGGGAACACCGAACTGCTCGGTCACGTAATCGTTCGGGTCCAGGGCACGCAGGAAGCTGACATCGCCGATCAGGTCGGCCACCTTGCGACCGTTCCTGGCGGCGATGGCTTCCACCACACCATACGCTTCCGGGTGCACAGCGGACCGGTCCAGGGGGTTCTCCCCCTGGCTGATCCGCAGGAAGCCGGCGGCCTGCTCAAAGGTCTTGGGGCCCAGGCGCGGCACTTCCAGCAACTGCTGACGGCTGCGGAAGCCGCCACTACGGCTGCGGAAATCAATAATGTTCTCGGCGGTGCCGGGATTGAGGCCGGACACCCGGGCCAGCAGCGGGGCGGAGGCAGTGTTCAGGTCCACCCCGACGCCGTTGACACAGTCTTCCACCACCGCGTCCAGGCTGCGGGCCAACTGCACCTGGGACACGTCATGCTGGTACTGGCCCACGCCGATGGACTTGGGCTCGATCTTGACCAGTTCCGCCAGCGGGTCCTGCAGACGGCGGGCGATGGACACGGCGCCGCGGATGGTCACGTCCAGGTCCGGTAGTTCACGGGAGGCAAACTCGGAGGCGGAATAGACCGAGGCCCCGGATTCGCTGACCACGATGCGGTTGAGCTTCAGCTCCGGGTAGCGCTTGCACAGGTCCGCCACCAGCTTCTCGGTTTCCCGGGAGGCGGTGCCGTTGCCGATGGCCACCAGCTCGATGTTGTACTGGCGGCACCACTTGGCCATCTGCTCGATGGACGGGTCCCACTGGTTCTTCGGGGCGTGGGGATAGATCGCGCCGTGACCGGCCACCTGGCCGGTACCGTCAATTATGGCCACCTTGACCCCGGTACGCAGACCCGGGTCCAGGCCCAGGGTGGCCCGGGGACCGGCCGGGGCCAGCAGGAGCAGGTCCTTCAGGTTATTGGCGAACACCTGGATGGCCTCGGCTTCGGCGGCTTCGCGTACCTGGGCCATCAGGTCGGTTTCCAGTTGGGTGGACAGCTTGACCCGCCAGGTCCAGCGCACCACCTCCGCCAGCCAGCGATCCGCCGGACGACCGTTGTCGCGGATGTGCCAGTGGGCGGCGATCTTCGCTTCCGCCGGATGCGGCACGCGGCGGTCCTCGCTTTCGCCCTCCACGGCAATGCCGTAGGTGAGGATGCCTTCGTTGCGACCCCGGAGCACCGCCAGGGCCCGGTGGGACGGCATCTTCTTCAGGGGTTCCCGATGGTCGAAGTAGTCCCGGAACTTGGCGCCTTCGTTCTCCTTGCCCTCGATAACGGAAACTTTCAGCTCGCCGTCGTTCCACAGGTAGTCCCGCAACCGACCCAGCAGTTCGGCGTCCTCGGCGAAACGTTCCATCAGGATATTGCGAGCACCTTCCAGAGCGGCCTTGGGGTCTTCCACCCCGGCTTCCGGGTTGAGGTAACCGGCGGCCACCGCCTCCGGGTCCTGGGTCGGATCGTCGTAGAGGGTATCCGCCAGGGGTTCCAGACCGGCCTCGCGGGCAATCTGGGCCTTGGTGCGGCGCTTGGGCTTGTAGGGCAGGTAGAGATCTTCCAGGCGGTTCTTGGTATCCGCCTCGTCAATGGCCGCCTTGAGCTCGTCGGTCAGTTTGCCCTGCTCGTCGATGCTCTTGAGGATGGTATCCCGGCGCTCCTCCAGCTCCCGCAGGTACCGCAGGCGCTCCTCCAGGTTACGCAACTGGCTGTCATCCAGGGCGCCGGTCACCTCCTTCCGGTAGCGGGCGATGAAAGGCACGGTGGCGCCTTCGTCCAGCAGGGCAATGGTGGCGTTTACCTGTTGTTCACGGACACCGAGTTCTTCGGCAATACGAGCGGGGATACGGATCATTCTGTGTTACCTGAAAGGGGGAATCCCTGGCTGCCATGGCAGTGGGAGATCCCTGACTGTTTTGGACCAAGGGGCAAAAGGTACAGGGCCTTACTCCGGCAGGCAAGCCAGGCGATTGCGGTCGTGCAGGAAAGTGATCAGGTCGGACCAGGGCATGGGGCGGGCGTAGTAGTAACCCTGCACCTCATCGCAGTGCTGATTCCGCAGGAACTCGAGCTGGCCCTCGGTTTCCACGCCTTCCGCCACCACGCTCATCTGCAGGCTGTGGGCCAGGCTGATAATGGCGCGGATAATGTGCTCCGAGTCCCCGGACTGGCCCAGGGCCTGCACGAAGGACTTGTCGATCTTCACCAGTGAGATGGGCAGGTGTTGCAGGTTGGTGAGGGAGGAGTAGCCCGTACCGAAGTCATCCAGGGCGAAGCTGATGCCCAACTGGCTCAGTTCCCGCAGGCAGCGCTGGGCATAGTCCGGGTCATGCATCATGGCGCTTTCGGTGAGTTCCAGCTCCAGCAGTGTGGTGTCCACATTGGCATTGAAGATGATGCGGAAGATGGTTTCCGTCATCTTGCGGTCGTGGAACTGCCGGAACGACAGGTTGACCGCCACCACCAGGCCCGGGAAACCCAGATCGGCGGCTTCCCGCAGGCGCTGGCAGGCCTGCTCGATCACCCAGTAACCGATGGGTACGATCAGGCCGCTACGCTCGGCGGCGGGAATGAACTCGTCAGGCATGACCAGGCCACGGGTCGGGTGGTTCCAGCGGATCAGGCACTCCACGCCGCGCACCTCGCCGGTGATCAGGTCAATTCGGGGCTGGTAGTAGAGCTCCAGCTCTCCGGCCCGGAGGGCGTTACGCAGGTCGCCTTCCAGCTTGAGCTGGTGGCCGGCGGAGATGTGCAACTGGCGATTGTAGAAACGGTAGCTGGTACCGGCGTCGCGCTTGGCCTCGAACATGGCGCGGTTGGCCCGGCGCAGCAGGGTCTCCGGGGTGTCGCCGGCTTCCGGGAAGGTTGACACTCCCAGGCTGGCGGTGACCCCTACCATATTGCCGCCGACGTTGACCGGCTCACCCAACACACCCACCAGCTTGCGGACGATGTGGGACAGGTCCAGGGAATCGTCCACGTTCTCGGCGATCACCGCCAGTTCATCGCCACCGATGCGCATCAGCGAGTCCACCCGGCGCATGACCTTGCGCAGACGCTCCGCCAGCTTGAGCACGAGTTCGTCGCCCCGCCGGTAGCCCAGGGATTCGTTCACCGTACGGAAATCGTCGATGTTGATGTGGATCAGCGCCAGCCGGTGATCACCCCGCTCCGCCCGCAGGATGGCCTGCTGTAACCGGTCGAAGAACAGGTTGCGGTTGATGAAGCCGCTGGCCACCTCCCGGCCAAGCTGGCCACCGGCACTGTCCTCCAGTTGCCGGCGGAACCAGACACAGCGCACCGCACGCCCCAGGGCCCACCGGTCCAGGCGGCCCTTGCTCAGGTAATCGGCGGCACCGCTGGCCAGCAGTTCCGTAGTGACGTCGTCCTCCCGAGCCGCGCCGAGGGCAATCACCGGCTTTTCATTACCCGCCACGGACAGGTATTGCAGGAACCCGGCGCCGGAGCCGGCGTGGAAGGTGGCATCCCAGAGCAGCACATCGAAATGGGCATTGTTGAGCAGATCGCCCACGGCGTCAGGGTCCGGACACCAGGTCAGTTCCGGAACAAAGTCTCCGTGGCCACGGAGCATATTGCCGTACCAGAGAAAGTCGGTCTGTTCCCCGGTCAGGACGAGGATTCGCAGGTTATCGGACTGCATGAAGATTCAGGTGCTCTCTTGATCCGGAGCGTCGCCGCCGCAGGCTCCCAAGGAAACCATCACGGCCATCATCCGGGAGGTGTCATATCGCCCCACACCAGTCTCCCTTAACACCGGTGCCAGCGACGCCGTCCCGCATTTCCATGATTCAGACTAAAAGATAGCCGAAAGCCAGGGAAGATACAGGTTTTACTCTCAGGTAGAATACGCCTTTATGCTAAAGGAGCCTCTGAACAGCTCCCGAGTCACCTCTGCTCGCTGCCATTTGCCGACACGTGGACGCTCCCGTTAAGTCGCGTCCTGATTGTGCACGGCCCCGGAAGCCGGAGGCAATCGATGAATTGTTCAGAGCCCCCACCATCCCCGCGCCAGGTGAAATGTGTCACAACTGAACCCGCGTCAACGCGAAGCCGTCCATTACATTGATGGCCCCCTGCTGGTACTGGCCGGGGCCGGCAGTGGCAAGACCAGCGTGATCACCCGCAAGATCGCCTACCTGATCGAACAGGCCGGCATACCCGGGCGACATATTGCCGCAGTGACCTTCACCAACAAGGCGGCCCGGGAGATGAAGGAACGGGTCGGCAAGCTGGTGGACCGCAAGCTGACCCGGGGCCTGACGGTCTCCACCTTCCACAACCTGGGCATGCACATCATCCGTGAGGAGTTGGCCCACCTGGGCTACCACCCGGGCTTTTCCATTTTCGATGCGGAAGACGCCAAGGCCCTGCTGCAGGACCTGATGCTACGGGAAGCCAGCGCCGATGCCGGTGACGAGCTGTCCGACATCCAGAACACCATCTCCACCTGGAAGAACGACATGAAAGGCCCGCAGGACGCCTGGAGCAGGGCCGCGGACGAGCGCGAGCAGCGTATCGCGCTGATCTACAAGAGCTACCAGCAGTACCTGAAGGCCTACAATGCGGTGGATTTCGATGACCTGATCCTGCTGCCGGTGCAGTTGTTCCGCACCGTGCCCGAGGCCCTGGCCAAGTGGCGCCGCAAGATCCGCTACATGCTGGTGGACGAGTACCAGGACACCAACCTGTGCCAGTACGAACTGGTCAAGCTGCTGGTGGCGGAGCGGGCCGCCTTTACCGTGGTGGGCGACGATGACCAGTCCATCTATGCGTGGCGCGGGGCGCGGCCCGAGAACCTGGCCCAGCTCAAGACGGATTTTCCCAGCCTGAAGATCGTCAAGCTGGAGCAGAACTACCGCTCCACCTCCCGCATACTGCGCTGTGCCAACGAGGTCATCGCCAACAACCCCCACGTGTTCGAGAAGGCCCTGTGGAGTGACCACACCATTGGCGAGGAGCTGCGCATCGTGCGCTGCCGCAACGAGGATGCCGAGGCCCAGCGGGTAGCCTCCGAGATTATCGACCAGAAGCTGAAGAAAGGCCTGCAGTTCCGGGACTTTGCCGTGCTCTACCGGGGCAACCACCAGGCCCGGCTGCTGGAAATGAAGTTGCAGGCGTTCCAGATTCCCTATCGGATTTCCGGCGGCCAGTCATTCTTCTCCAAGAACGAGATCCGCGATGCCATGGCCTACCTGCGGCTGCTGATCAACCCGGACGACGATGCCGCCTTCCTGCGGGTGGTGAACGTACCCAGGCGGGAGATTGGCCCACGCACCCTGGAACAACTGAGCCACTATTCCCGGTCCCGGGACATCAGCATGCACCGGGCCCTGGACGAAATGGGCGTGGAAACCCATGTCACCGAGAAGGGCCTGGATCGCCTGCGACGCTTTCGCCACTGGGTGGAAGCCACCTGCCGCCGACTCCATGAAGAAGACCCGATACCGGTCCTGAAACAGCTGTTCACCGACATCGAGTACGAGGAATGGCTGCACCAGCATGCCAGCAGTCCAAAGGCCGCCGAACGGCGGATGGAGAACATCTGGTACCTGATCGAGTCGGTGCAGCGCATGCTCGACAATGACAAGGGCACGGCCAATGAAACCACCATTGAGGACGCCATCAGCCGCCTGATCCTGCGGGACCTGATGGAACAGCAGGAGGAGGAGGATGACAGCGACAAGGTGCAGTTGCTGACACTGCATGCCTCCAAGGGGCTGGAGTTTCCCCACGTCTTCATCATGGGCCTGGAGGAAGAAATCCTGCCCCACCGATCCAGCATCGAGGAAGGCAATATCGAGGAAGAGCGGCGACTGATGTATGTGGGCATCACCCGGGCCCGGGAAACCCTGACCCTTACCTTCGCGGCCCAGCGACGTCAGTACGGCGAGAAGATCGAGACCATTCCCAGCCGGTTCCTGGACGAGCTACCGGAGGGCGATGTCCTGCGGGAAGGCATGGGCGACCTGGATCAGGAAGCCAACCAGCAGAAGGGCAAGGCCACGCTGAGTGCGCTTTTAGGAGACCTGGAAGGGTAAACGAAGCAAGGCAGGCAGGAGAACGGGCCGGCGCATGGCACCGACCCGCGAATGGCGCTACTGGACTTCTTCCACCATATGCTCAACGGCGGCCTGGATTTCCTCATCGGAGCAGCCGTTGCAACCACCCTTCGGCGGCATGGCATTGAAACCGTTGATGGCATGATCCACCAGGGTTTCCAGACCCTTGTCGACCCGCGCCCCCCAGGCATCGGCATCGCCGAACACCGGCGCACCGGCTACACCGGAGCCATGACAGGCCTGGCAGGCAGAACTGTAGACTTCCTCACCGGAGCGGGGGCCATCGCTGGACGCGGCCGCCGGCGCTGCAGTACCGCATTCCTCACCTTGAAGGCAGACTTCGCCGACCGGCGCGATGCGCTCGCGAATCTGATCCTCAACACTCGCCATTACAGCGCCAGCGGTCAGGCCGGATGCAACCAGTACGGCCGCCAGGACTTTCATTATTTTCACAATGCACCTCTCATCAGAGCCTATTGGGAAGCCAGACGTTGTACAGGGCGGATATCCAGAGGCCCCCAAAATTATATGTGGGCGCATTATAGCGGGTGAAGCCGGGCAAAAAAACCAACAAACCGCTAAGATGGGCCGGAGTATCCCGGAAGCCACATGCAACAGACAACCACAGGACCTCCATGACAGACAGACCATCCCAGGAAACCCATCCGTGGCGCAAACCACTTATTGTGATCGAGATGCTCGCCCTGGTCGTGCTGATCGGCTCAATGGCATTGCTGGGGCGCCAGGGCCCGGAGGGCGATCCGGTTCACGCGGCCTGGCTACTGTTGCCCGCCGCCGCCAGCCTGGTGGTGTTCCTGTGCTTCCTGGGGCTGATGTACCTGCGCTGGATCGCGTCCGCCGGAGGCACCACGGGCCGTCGCCAGAAACTGCTATTCTCACTACTGGCGCTGACACTGCTGGGGCTGTGGGCCTACGCCATCGCCCAGACGTGGCACAGCCTACCCTAACGGATTCGATAGTCTGACACTTGGTAATGCCCGGTTCATGCCCACTTCACACCATGTCGTCCATACTCCAGATTCATTGCCGAAAGGATCTCATATGATAGAACGCACACTGGCGGCAGTCGTGATCACTGTGATCGGCGCCGGATGGTCCCTGGTGGCAACCGCCCAGGAAGGCGAGGAAAAGCCCCGGGGAAACCTGCCGAAACTGGCCGAAGAGGTGGAACGGAAACAGGAAGAAGTCGACCGGAACACCACTGGCGACAGGGCCATGGAACAGGAGGTGGAGGAATACGAAGCCAGGGAGAAGCTGATCGGCAGCCTGCTCGGAGGCTTCGTACCCTACAAGCCCACCTATATCCTGCCCTACACCTACGTGGATAACCCGAACCAGACCCCCACCAGTCCGCGCCTGGGAGAGGCGAGTTATGATGCCCGCCTGCAGAGCGAGGAAGCCAAGTATCAGATCAGCTTCCGGGTGCCCCTACTCACCGGCATGCTGGATGACAGCACCACACTCTGGTTCGGCTATACCCAGAAATCATTCTGGCAGGTCTATAACACCGAGGACTCCGCCCCCTTCCGGGAGACCAACTACGAGCCGGAGATCTACCTGCGCCAGCGGCTGGGCTGGGACATCGGTCCCGGGGAGGTCAGCAGCGCCACCCTTGGCTTCAACCACCAGTCCAACGGCCAGTCGGAACCCCGCTCGAGGAGCTGGAACCGCATCAGGGGCAGTGTCGCCTATGCCTACGATCGCTGGCTGTTCATGGTCAGCCCCTGGTACCGGTTGCCGGAAGACGAGAGCGACGACGACAACCCGGATATCGAGGAGTATCTGGGCTACGCCGACTACATTGCAGTGTACAAATGGAATGACAACCATGTGCTCTCCGCCAGGTTGATGAACAACCTGCAGGAGGATGACAACCGGACCTCGGTGGAGCTGGGCTACAGCTTTCCGATGGGCGACACCGTCAAGGGCTATATCCAGTACTACAACGGCTATGGCGAGAGCCTGATCGACTATAATGAACGCACCCACCGGATCGGTATCGGCATCATGCTGAACGACTGGCTCTGAAGAGAGAGGGGCGAACTCGGTGTCGCCCCAAACATCCCCTCTCCCTTGACGGGAGAGGGCCAGGGAGAGGGTGAAGGCGGCCAGACTCCCTGCTAGGGCCCCTCACCCCACCTCTCCAGGGTAGAGGGGCTTTGGAACGTCAGCTGTTCAGCCGGTCCATCTCCGCCAGCAGTTCGGCGGTCTTCTGCTCCATCAGCGCCTTGTCGGCCCGGGACTCCACGTTCAGGCGCACCACCGGTTCGGTGTTGGACATTCGCAGGTTAAAGCGCCATTCCGGAAACTCAATGCTGACCCCATCCACATGGTTCACGGACACGGCGTCACCCGCATAGCTTTCCTCGATGGCCTGGATCACCTTCGCCGGATCATGGATGGTGCGATTGATCTCGCCACTGGCCGGGTAGGCCTCGATCCGGGCGTCGATCAGTGACGACAGGGGCTGGCCGGACTGGCACAGGCGTTCCGCCACCAGCAACCAGGGAATCATGCCACTGTCGCAGTAGGCGAAGTCGCGGAAATAGTGGTGGGCACTCATCTCGCCGCCGTAGACGGCATCCTCGTCTCGCATGCGCTGCTTGATGAAGGCATGGCCGGTCTTGCTCTGCACAGGCTCGCCGCCGGCGGCTTTCACCAGGTCCAGGGTGTTCCAGGTCAGCCGTGGGTCATGGATCACCTTGCCGCCACCGGTCTTGCGCAGGAACTGGTCCGCCAGCAGGCCGACGATGTAGTAACCCTCGATAAAGCGGGCATTCTCGTCGAAGAAGAAACAGCGGTCGAAATCGCCGTCCCAGGCGATACCCATGGCTGCCTTGTGTTCCAACACCGCCTCCGCGGTCACCGCCCGGTTCTCCGGCAGGATGGGATTGGGCACGCCATTGGGAAAGCTGCCATCCGGCTCGTGGTGAAGCTTGATGAATTCGAACGGCAGGTGCTTCTCCAGGGCATCCACCACCAGCCCGGCACCGCCATTGCCGGCATTCACCACGATTTTCAGGGGCTTCAGGGAGCCAGCATCGATATAGCCCAGCAAGTGGTCCACGTAAGGCGCCATCACCTCCAGGGGTTCATGGCTGCCCTGCTCCGGCGCATCGGCGAAGGGTTCCAGCACCCGGTCACGGATCTCGTTAAGACCGTTATCGGAACTGATGGGACGGGACTGGGGCCCCACCATCTTCATGCCATTGTGATCCTTGGGATTGTGGCTGGCTGTCACCATGATGCCGCCGTCCATGCCGAAGTGGCTGGTGGCAAAGTAGACATGCTCGGTGCCACCCAGACCGATATCAAAAACATCCGCCCCGGCGGCCATGAGGCCGGAACTGAGGGCATCGGCGATTTCCGGGCTGGACTCCCGGATATCATAGCCAACAATTACCTTGCGGGCCCCGGTTACCTCCACATAGGCCCGGCCGATCTTCTCCGCCAGGTTGGCATTGAGCTGGTCCGGTACGCGCCCGCGCAGGTCGTAGGCTTTAAAACAGGACAGGTCCATGGCGACGGTTTCTCCCAGTTGGTCTGCGGTATGGATTCGAGTGATCGCCCGTTACTCGGGTACAGGAACATCAGGCAACAACCGGGCCCATTCTAGCCCCTTACCTGTGACAGCGGCAGGAAATAGCTGAAAAATGAAGAAATAGAAACCCGGCAGGTCCTGCCGGGCGGGTTCAGCGGTGCCATTGGCGCGCATTGCGCACGCCAATGGTGCCCGGAGGTAGCGGCTTACTCCGCGGCGCCGGACTGAAGCTGGATATAGTTCTGGATGCCCATCTGGTCGATCTGCTCCAGTTGGGTTTCCAGCCAGTCGATATGCTCTTCCTCGCTGTCGAGGATGCTGCGGAACAGTACACGGCTGGTGTAGTCCTGGACCTGCTCACAGTAGACAATGGCTTCCTTCAGGTCCTTGTGGGCGGTCATCTCCAGCTTGAGATCGCACTCAATCATTTCCTGGACATTCTCGCCGATCAGCAGCTTGTTCAGGTCCTGCAGGTTGGGCAGGCCCTCCAGGAACAGGATCCGCTCAATCAACTGGTCCGCATGCTTCATCTCGTCGATGGACTCTTCGTATTCCTTGTCCGCGAGCTTGGTGATGCCCCAGTCCTTGTACATGCGGGAATGCAGGAAATACTGGTTGATGGCGGTCAATTCGTTGCCAAGCACCTTGTTCAGGTGTTGAATAACCTTCTTGTCACCTTTCACGGCCGGGGTCTCCTCTCATCCTTTATCGATTATCCGCGTTCATGCCGCGGACTTTGAACAAGGATAACCCCTATTCCGGAGAGAAAAAATCGCGTAAGAGAATGGTTTACGTTTGATACAGGGCATCGACAACGCCCTGAGGGAGCGTTGTTTCAGGCCGGCTGGGCGAGCATATCCGCCAGGGCCAGGTAATCGGATGACCGGCTTTCCCGAAGGATCTCCCGGGCGGTGCAGGCACAGCGTCCACACTGGCGCCCCACCCCCAGCTCCTTGCCCAACTGGCGCATGGAACTGATGCCATTTTCAGCCGCTTCGCGGATTTCCCGATCGGTCACACCGGTACAGAGGCAGACGTACATAGATAGAAACTCACACGCCGATTAAAGTTAGTGATAATTATTGTTATTCGCAGGAGAGATTGCAACCCAATTGAGAAAATTTGTACAAATCGTCACAAAACGGTGCCCGCTCCGGAAATCCGCTACACTCTGCTCCATTCATCACCCGACCGGAGCAATCCATGGCCCTCAAAGCCACTGTCTTCAAGGCCACCCTGAACATTGCCGATATGGACCGCCATTACTATGCGGACCACCACCTCACCATCGCCCGGCACCCGTCGGAGACCGACGAACGCATGATGGTGCGGTTGCTGGCCTTTGCCCTGAATGCCGATGAGCACCTGGAATTCACCCGTGGCCTGAGCACCGATGACGAGCCCGACCTGTGGCGCAAGCACTTGACCGGGGACATCGAACACTGGATAGAAGTGGGATTGCCGGAGGAGGATCGGATCCGCAAGGCGTGTAACCGTTCTGACCGGGTGACCATCTATGTCTATGGGGGGCGTGCCATGCCTGTATGGTGGGAGAAACACCACAACCGCCTGGACCGTTTCGGGCACCTACAGGTCATCGCCCTGGACCAGGACAGCACCGACGCCCTGGCGGAACTGGCCGATCGCTCCATGGCACTGCAGGTGAACATCCAGGATGGCGAGGTCACGATCGGTGACGAGTCCCGGATGGTGAGCCTTGAACCGAGGATCCTCAAACGGGTGTAGCCCTGCCATGAACAGGGGGCACGGTCAGAAGTGAGTACTCGCCATCTCCCGGGACCGGCGGCGAACCGGAAAACCCTGGCTTTCCAGCAGGGTCACCAGCGCCCGGGAATCCCGGGGATTGAGGAAATCCGCCAGCGGCACCTCTTCCCCGTTGCAGCACACGCAGACCCGCTCCCTTAACCAGGGGTGGCGCTTTTCCTCCAGCAGGATACGAACCGACGGGCGCGCCCAGTCCCACTGTTGCTCGCGGTGCTCGTGCCCCTTCTCGAGCCGCACCCGGGACGGGCCAAAGGTGATCACCTCCTGACGGCTGCACTGGCGGGCGGTATACCAAAGCCCCGCTCCAACCGCGACCAGTTCCAGCCCGGCAAAGGGAATCACCAGCCAGGCCCCGGCGAGGCTCATGCCCACCACCACGATGGACGTCAGCAACACCAGCCCCAGCCACACCCGTACCAGTGCCGGCCAACTGATGGACCGGTTGGGAGTGAAACGGTAACGCATGCCGCCGTTGTCGGATAAGCGCTCAATCATGGGAAAACCCACCGGGCCCTCGCCCGGACGATTGCCTTTTATCCAGTATACGCGATGACGGCAAAACGGTTTCAAGGAGGGCTGGACAGAGTAGCGCTGCGCAAGTAAGATTGCGCACTCGAAATCGACGCTCAGAGCGTTGAATTTCATCCGCCCGTAGCTCAGCTGGGCGGAAGCGGAACAAACGAAAGCGCAGCTTTCGTCCGCTGGAGCGGCCCTTGCGATGCAACGCAAGGGACTGGACCCCGAAGGGGGAGCGTGAAACGCGCTATCCAGTGCACCGCAAGCAGAGCCATGCCCAAAGAACACGGGGCATGCACAGAGTAGATATCCGCCCGTAGCTCAGCTGGATAGAGCGTTGCCCTCCGGAGGCAAGGGTCACTGAAAAAATCCGGAACCGAAGGCAACGGTCAAACATGCCAAACTTGTTGAAATCCGCCCGTAGCTCAGCTGGATAGAGCGTCGCCCTCCGGAGGCGAAGGTCTCAGGTTCGAATCCTGACGGGCGGGCCATTAACTTGGCAAATCAATGAGTTACCGGAAAGCCAATCTCCTCATCGATATCACCCGCACTTTGGTAATCCTTAACTCTCAGCTTTGATCGCTGACCTTTGCACGGCTAGACTCAAAGCATGTATTTTTCTCTATTTTTTCGCCTGTGCCCAAATGGTGCCCTCGCAGTGCCCTGCTATTTTGCACCTCTGAATCACCACTCGCTTTCAAGACCTTTGCACCGATTCCACCCTGCCAACCCTGTGGCACAACCTTCCCGAGCAAAAACCGCAACCATCGCAAGAACAGATTCTCGCTGGCTCGGACAATGAAGCACTAATCACAAAATTCATTACCCAGACCAATACAAGCCATTCTTCCGACCGACTTGGCTCCAGATTCATCACCCTCTGGTGTACGCTAGTCCATTAGTAGACTAGGTTTCGGCACATTCGGTTCAGCCCCCCCCGTGGAAAAATCAAACAGGTTTATTGGCAAAAAGATCGCTGATTACAGGTATCTACATACCTCCGCGCTTTCTGAACTTGACGACGAAAGCCGCAGCGCTGTGCGCAAAGCCGAGGCCAGGATTACTCCAGGAGCCAAGTACAACGTCATTAAGATCCGAGAAAGTGCTCCCGAAATATCTTTCCTGAACTATCCAACTTTTTTTGAGGAAGCTTTCCCGATTCTCGAACAGTCATGGAAGGTTAATCTCGATACAGGGCAGTGCCGATACAGAGTTTATTCAGAGTCGAATAATCCCCCCATCCTTCACCGCAAAGAACTTCTGCTGCCATCCTATCACCTGGATTATCAGCGGTTTTTGGAGCTGACCAAAGAGGCTGAAAGTATCGGCTTATTCGACGATACGACCAGAATAGGGTTTCTACAGGACTGGAACCGTCTCTTGGAGCTAAAAGGCTATGAGGTTTCCGAGCACGCCCTGGTGCCTCTAGCCAATGAAGCTACAGAGAACCTGTCAGCCATCGAAAGCGGGTCAGAAATTCACCGCCATTTAACTGCCCTCACTCGAACGCAACTATCGGCACCTATGCAAAGCCTTGCGCGATATGGCTACCTTGATCAGACGAGGTCAGTCTTTGACTACGGGTGCGGCAAGGGCAACGATGTTCAGCTCCTAAAAGATAGCAATATAAACGTAGCTGGATGGGATCCTTATTATTCTCCCAGTGCAGAAAAGAAAACAGCAGACATCGTCAACCTAGGGTTCGTCATCAATGTTATTGAAGTGCCTGAGGAACGCCTGCGTATTCCAGACCAAGGTTGCCACTGATTCCAGACGAAGCCTGCCACCCA
>NZ_JAVVLT010000056.1:0-5746 GCF_036224885.1 Marinobacter sp. OP 3.4 | reverse complement strand
ATGCCTAGGCCTTTGCTTCTACCAAGGTGTCCGGTTTAAATGGGGGCCACTACAGAAAGAGCATTCGGTGGGAGTGGACTAATGAGCACGAAGGCCTCAATAACTGCTGGTAGCGATCACCACCTCTATTTTGAGGAACTATTGGACGACGCCCCCAGGAATGTTTTTTTGGAACTCACAAACCCGCGCGAGTTCTCTATAGCCCGTGATTACTTCCATGGTAAGACCACTGAGAATCTGATTGTCGAGATTCCGTCAGAAGTTATGGACGATATCGCCATTGCTTGGATCAAGAAGCGGGGGCTGCAGGGTGCTGTAGGTGGTCCTGTTGGCGCCGAGTTCGGTGGCCCAGATTGCCCTTGGGATTAGTGGTAGCTGACGGCACTCCTAAATGTGGGTGATTCTGATAGATGGGGGTGAGGAAGCGTGGGATGGAACTGACGAGAGAAGTCGCACTGGTGTTGAGTCTTGCCCCGGTTTTGCTGTCTGGAGTGGCCTATTTGGTCCATGTTTTGAGGGTGGCGAAACGGGAGCGCTAGGAAATTTTGGCTGATATCGATGCCGAGGCGCTGGGGATGATGAGCAGGCCCTACTGCTCAATGGGCCCTGGAATACTGGGTTGGTGAATTTGCCGGCCTGAACGGAGCAAGAATATGTACAAGGTAATGCGAGAGCGAATACGTCAAGCGGAGGAACGGAATCGCCGCAACATGCCTCTCATGGTGGCGAGGTTTAGACAGCGCCTTGAAGATGAAGCGAAAGGGATCCCGATGAGGGCGATACGCCAGGACGACATCTATGAGATAAGCGAGGATGGATCGTTGAGGAAAGTTTCCAGGAGCCTGTAATCCCAAACCCATTATGCTCTCAAAAGGTCGATAGGTTTCAGGAGCTAATCCCATTTGCCTTCTGTTCCAATGCCTCCCTCATGTAGAGATGCAATGAGCGGGCACGCGATGCTGTCCGGCTGCGCGTGGCATTGACTGACCATTTCGCTCAGAGCCTTCTCGATTCTTACCAGCCTTTCGATCTTTTCGCGCACATCCTTCAGCTTGTGCTCGGCGAGCGCACTGGCCTCTTCACAGTGGGTACCATCTTCTAGCCGTAGGAGGTCGCTTATCTCGTCGAGACTGAAACCCAGTTGCTGCGCCGTTTTAACAAATGTCAGCCGATCAATATCGGCGAAACCGTAGCGGCGAATACCACCTGGAGGTCGTTTGGGTTCCGACAAAAGACCTCGCCGCTGGTAATAGCGGATCGTCTCGACATTTACATTGGCCGCCTTGGCCAAGCCGCCAATAGTCAGTGAATTAGCTTTATCCAACATGATGCTTGACTCCGTACTTGACTACGGAAGTAACCTTATCTTATCGAGTCCATGGGCAACAGGTGTAAACGTCATGTCGAAACTCAAATCTAAATCCGGAGGTGCTTCTCTCGCTGTCGGGGGGATTGCTGGAATTCTCGCCTCGGCTTGCTGTCTCGGGCCATTGGTACTTATCACTCTGGGCGTTTCCGGTGCCTGGATCGGCAACCTGACAGCTTTGGAGCCCTATCGACCGCTGTTCATTGGCGCGGCCATCGTCGCCATGTACTTTGCCTGGCGACGAATCTATCGCCCTGTAGAGCAATGCTCACCCGGTGAAACGTGTGCGATCCCTCAAGTCCGAAAGACCTATAAGGTGATTTTTTGGGTAGTTACGGCTCTGGTACTGGTCGCTTTAGTGTTTCCTTACATTTTGCCTCTATTCTACTAAACAGAGATTTTTCTCATGCGTAAACAGTTTGTAGTTGCCATGTTTCTCACTTTACTCAGCATGTCCTCCTGGGCTGCGTCTCAAAACGTGACTCTCTCGGTGCCTGACATGACCTGTTCCGCGTGTCCGATCACCGTCAAGCTGGCCTTAAGTAAGGTGGAAGGGGTATCGCAAGTTTCCGTGAGCTACCCTGATCGAGAAGCCGTCGTCACCTTTGACGATGCGCTCACTTCCATAGAGGCGCTCACCAAGGCCACGAGCGACGCTGGTTACCCCTCCACTCCCTCGGCCTTAGAGGCGACCCCGGAGGGGCAATGAAGAATCCGAAGAACCTGCTTAGGGTTGGCATAGTAGGGACTATTCTGGTTGCACTATGCTGCTTCACACCGATTCTGGTCATTTTGATGTCCACCGTGGGACTGGCCGCCCTGACGGGCTATCTCGACTATGTGCTTCTTCCGGCACTGGCGGTATTCATCGGCCTCACGGTCTATGCGTTCTGGCGGAAAAAACACTATGACGCCAGCTACGAGAGCAACTTCAAAGCTCCAAGGGATTTCCCGAGTGAAAAATGACAACAAACTGCATATTGCGGTAATCGGCAGTGGCGGAGCCGCCATGGCGGCTGCCCTGAAGGCAACAGAGCGCGGTGCCCGCGTCACCCTGATTGAACGTGGGACTGTCGGCGGCACCTGCGTAAATGTTGGCTGCGTGCCCTCGAAGATTATGATTCGTGCAGCACATATCGCGCACCTGCGAAAAGAAAGCCCGTTTGACGCGGGCATCAGTGCTGCGGCTCCTGAGGTAGACCGAGCAAAACTGCTTCAGCAACAGCAGGCACGGGTGGAGGAGCTGCGTGAGACCAAGTACGAAAAGATACTTCGAGAACACAAGGACATCACAGTCCTGAACGGTGAGGCCCGGTTTGTCGATATCAATAGCTTGGTAGTCACGCTGGCTGAGGGTGGTGAAAAACCGGTTCATTTTGATCGCGCCTTTATTGGAACCGGAGCCAGACCGGCAGAGCCGCCAATCACGGGGCTGACAGACACTCCTTATCTGACATCAACCAGTGCCTTGGCGCTGGATACCGTTCCCAAACGGCTGATCGTGATTGGTGCCGGTTTCGTTGCCTTGGAATTGGCTCAGGCATTCGCCAGACTCAGCAGCAAGGTTACCGTTTTGGCCCGGAGCCGTTTGTTGTCCAGTGAGGACCCTGCAATCGGGGAAACTATGGATGCAGCGTTCAAGCGAGAAGGGATTGAGGTGCTTCGCGAGACCGCACCTAGTCAAGTGGACTATAGCGACAACGAGTTCATCGTCGAGACGCCTACTGGCACCTTGCGAGCCGATCAGCTGCTGGTGGCGACCGGTCGAACGCCCAATACCGAGGCCCTGAACCTGGCGAGCATTGGCGTGGAAACTTCACGCGGCGCAATTCAGGTGGATGAGCATCTGCAAACCACGGTTCCCGGAATATACGCTGCCGGAGACTGCACCAACCAACCGCAGTTTGTCTATGTCGCCGCTGCCGGAGGCAGCCGGGCCGCCGTCAACATGACGGAAGGCGAGGCCAAACTCGACCTCACTGTCATGCCTGGGGTCATGTTTACTGATCCTCAGGTAGCCACCGTTGGCCTCACTGAAGCCGAAGCAGTTGCACGGAGTTATAGCGTGGACACCAGGCTGCTCGACTTGGAAAACGTGCCGCGTGCGCTAGTAAACTTTGACACTCAAGGATTTATTAAAATGGTGGCAGAGCGCAGCACAGGCCGTTTGCTCGGGGTGCAGGTTGTCGCAGCGGAAGGTGGTGAAATTATCCAAACGGCAGTGATGGCGTTACGAGCAGGTTTGACCGTTCAGGAAATCGGCGATGACTTGTTTCCTTATCTGACCATGGTTGAAGGACTCAAGCTCTGTGCGCAAACGTTCACCAAGGATGTAAAACAGTTGTCTTGCTGTGCCGGTTAAGTGATGAGACCTCAGCTTTGGGTGGAGCTTGTGGTTCTCCATTCAAGAGGTGATCGCCAGACGCTTACGATTAATGATTCAAAGTCAGCAATAATGACGCAGTCAAATTCCCGCAATGATAAAGCGCGCCTCCTAATTGCTTGGCTTGTCCATCTTTGAAGCTTCTGCAGCATTTCGGACAGCCAACTCTTTAATCCATCAGCTCAAGTTTAAGGTCCACGCCCAGGGTTGCGGCCAATCTGCTCATATTCTTGGCGGAGATGTTGCGCCTCCCTCTCTCGACATCACTTAAATAGGGACGCTGGAAGCCGCACAGCCTCGCGACATTTTCCTGAGTGAGCCCCTTTTCCTTTCGCAGTTCGCGCACTCTTTCTCCGAAATCGATCAAAAATTGCTCATTTTTGTTTGACATGCGAGATCCGTCGTCTAATTTCAAATAGTACCTTATAAGTTACATAGTCGACGATAAAGGAGGAGTGGTCAAATGCTCTCCGAAGAAGAAGTTGTCGAAAGATGTACTCAGAGAGGTGTCTCTGGGAAGGGAATAGAAATTGTGCTTGCCGTGCGCTCTTCACCGCCTGCTAGAAGGGTCAGAAGCTCTTCTCGGATTGGGTCATCTGCGTTCACGTTTGCCAGTCGAAAGATGAGGCAGACGATTCAAGCAGAAAGTCTCTCGATTGAACTTCCCGCCATTTATAAGCATGAATTTTACCGCGAAGTTTACGAATTTTATGACCAGCCTTCTGAACCCCTCTTTCTGGAATATCGAAGTAAGAAGGGCAGAAAGGTAAAAGCGAAGAGCACTGCCGATTTTTTCGTAATCAGTGACGATTTCATCGGGTGGGAAGAGTGGAAGCCGCTCGAAAAAGTAATTCAGCTCGCTGAGGAGATGCCCGGACGTTTTGTTTTTGACGAGAAGTCCGGTCGATACATAAGTCCTCCCGCTGAAGATTACGCAGCTCGATTTGGATTGGGGTTTCGGGTGATGACCAGTCAGGACATCAGTTATCGCCTTACTGAGAACTTCCAGTATCTCAAAGACTTTCTGTACACCGAGCCAGAAAAATATTTTGAGAAAGTTAACGAAAGTAAGGTTTTCGGTGATTGTCGGTGGGTTTTTCTTTCCGAAGTTCTCGAGGCTGGCAGCGTTAATCCTGACGACCTCTTCCATTGGATTCTCAACCAGGATGTCTTTGTCGATTTGGAAAAGGATCTTCTTCGTCAACCAAGATACTGCCGAATATTCAGAACTCAAACAGATTTTCTTTTACTCGAAGACGTGAAAAGCGTCTCCCGACATAAAGACCCTCGGCTCGGGGATCGGGTAAATTTTTGCGGGAGTGTTTACCGTGTTTCGTCGATCAATCCTCAATTCTATCTCCTCGAGGATGATGCTTCTGGAACAAAAAGCATTCCGAAAAAGCTTCTGGATGATCAGTTGGCGAGTGGCGCTGCATTCCTTCACATAGAGGATCAGGGGGCGGTTTTCAGCATGCTACAGAAAGCTGGACCGCGAGAACTGGAACAAGCCAATCATCGCCTAAAGATTCTCGATGAGGTCAAGGGTGGTAAACCGATTGAAGAGGTTGCGAAGAGGCATAGTATTTCCGAGCGTACAGTCAGAAACTGGCTCCGCCAATTTAACCTCTCTGAACAAGAGTTTGGTGAAGGCTTTGTGGGATTGATTCCAAAGATTTCCTCGAGAGGTAACAGGGAATCCAGGCTAGATCCCGCGACCAGATCTCTTATTGAGTTGACTGTTGAAGAGCATTACCTGAACAAGAAATCACCACCGCTCTCACATGCGTTTGGTTTGTTTCTTCACGCCTGCGAAAAGAGCGGAATTCCGACGGTTTCTTTCAAGACATTTTCTTCATTTGCAAAAAGCATTGATATGGCAAAAAGGGTCAGAGCCAGATCAGGTGACAAAGCGGCCTATCAGCATGAAAGCGGCTCAAACAAAGTGGCAAGCCCCCGATACGGTAGACGCCTGGTAGCGTTACACTAAACGCAAATCT